>CBFCYS010000064.1:0-13763 GCA_965602215.1 uncultured bacterium | reverse complement strand
GATGGTTCGCGTTTCCTTGTAAAATTATCGCCTTTATGGTATAATGAGGACGCTTGGCGCAAGGTGGCGTAAAATGTCGGTCGAATTATTAGAGATGCGCGTGGCCGTCGTAACTCACGACCCCAACACTAACCGGCCGGTCCTCATTCTAAAGAATGAGGAGGCCGGGAAAATTCTACCTATCTGGATCGGCCCGTACGAGGCGTACGCTATTATGAGCGCCATCGAGGGCGTGGAGCCGACGCGGCCTATGACTCATGACCTCATAAAGGCGTTTCTCGATATCCTCGACGCGCAAGTGGAACGCGTCGTCGTAAACGACCTGTCCGATAACACGTTTTACGCCAGGATAATCGTCGAAACCCACGAGGGCCCGATGGAGATCGACTCAAGGCCTTCGGATGCCATTGCCATAGCGCTACGGACGGCGTCTCCCATATACGTATCCAAAGCCGTGATAGAAGTCAGCGGCGCCGACGCCGACGTCGACCGGGAAACGCGCGACGAATTGGAGAAGATGCTCGAGGGCCTCACTCCGGAAGACTTCGATTTCGACAAACCGTCTTAAGGGGGATTGAAGCGGCCGGCCCGATATTTAAACCCAGGGCTGCGCGGCAGCATTTACGATAATCATCCGCACAGCCGCCGGTTTCGCGCGACGACGAGCGCGCCGGCGGCGTTCGTATTATTAACCCGTTTTCATTCATGGAGGAGAACGATGCGCCATAATACGTTGCTGGTACTAGTGCTCGCGGTCTTCGTCGCCGCGGCCTTCTTCGCCTGCAAGAAAAAGGAAGAGGTCGTGGTGCCGGAGACGGCCGTGGAAGAGGCGCCCCCCGTCGAAGGTCCCGAGGTAGCGACGCCGGACGAGGCCGGCGCCGAACCGTTGGAGACGCCGCCCGACGTGGCCAAGCTTCAACTCCTGGACGGCCTGGCCTACACCATAGCCGTCGTGGGTTGGGACAATCCTTTCGCGGCGACGATGTGCGGCCGCATCCTGGATAATATCGCGACGCTGTCGGCGGTCGCGACCGGCGCCGAAAAGGACACGCTGGCGCAGGTCGATCTCGACCTTCGCGCCGTCAAGTCCAAACTGGACGACGTCGTCGCTTCGGGCGGGACGTTGTCGCAGGAGGAACTGGACGCCATCAAGGCCAAGCTCAAGGAAGTCGACGCGATGCTGGCCGGCCTTTACGGGTTCGCCCCCAGCCGCCGCCTTACCGAAGCCGAAGGAAACAAGCTCAAAGAAGGCTACCGGATGAAGGAAGAGAAGTTGAAGGAAGGCGGCGACATGAAGAAGGAGAAGTTTAAGGAAGGCGGCGACCTCAAGAAGAAGAAGTGGGCCGAAGGCGAGGGCGAAGGTAAGTAACCCGATTTCGGCGACGTTAAAAACCCCCCGGGTGACCGGGGGGTTTCTTTTTTCGCGCGGGTTAGCGTCGCCGCAGGAGCTCGGCTAGTTGGCTCAGTCGGTAATAACGCGTAATCAGCAACGTGGCGCCGTAGACCGCCGCACCCCAAAAGACGTTGAGGAGAACCGGTAACCGCCACCCCAGCGCGAGCGCCCCCGCCATAAGCGCAACGGCGGCGGCGGGCCTGAGCACCAGCCGCCAGGGGTAAAGGCCGCGCATTTTAGTCCCGATTATTATGAGGTTGAAGGAGGTCGTGGCGAACGCGGCCGTGACCCCCGCCACCGCCGGCCCGAGATAGGATACGTACGGTATGAGGATGAGGTTGATGCCGACGGCCGTGGCCGCGCCCAGGGCGTTGGAGGCCAGCACGAGCTTCTGGAGGTTGAAGGCGAACAACGTCGCCGCGGAGAGCTCGCGAATGAAAATGGCCACCAGCGCCCATATCAATACCGCGAGTACGATCCACCCCTCGGCGTAGTCCGAGCCGTAGATGAACGGGAACAGCTTGTAGGCCACGATGGACGTCCCCACGCCCATCGGGATGGCGAGGGCAACCAGGAATTTGAAGGCGGTGCGCGACGCGTCGCGGAAGGGGTCCGGCGAGGACGGCCACAGCCGGGCGAGCATGGGGTATATCGCTTCCCGGAAGGAACCCGAGACCAGCACCAGCCCTTCCACGATGCGGGCCGAGGCGCCGTAAATCCCCACCGCCCGGTCGCCCGCCAGCACCTTGAGCAGGACGGCGTCGCTGCGCCAGTACAGGCTCGCCACCAGCGCCGAGAGCGAGAAGGGGACCGCCTCGGCTATGAAGCCGCGGAAGTCGGCCCACCGCACCCGGGCCGTCGGGCGGGCGAACTTGGCGAAGCACAGCGCCGCGCCGAAGAAGATGGAGAGGAAGTTGGCCGCCGCGTACAGCGCCAGGATGGGCAAAACCCCCGCGCCCATGCCGACCGCCAGTATTACGAAACCGAGCGTGGCCAGGTTGTTGAAGACGAGCACGACCGCCACGAACTCCATCCGCTCGAAGCCCTGGAAGATGTCGGTGAACGACGCCAGCACGCTGGAGCACCCGAGCGCGACGGCGGCGAGGGCCGCGGCCAGCGCGGCCTGGCTGCCCGTTACGGCGTACACCGCGGCGGCGACGGCTACGACGACCGCGGCGCCCGTAACCCGAACGCCGAGCGACACCGTAAGATATTTCGGCGCCGCGTCGCGGTTGCGCGCGACCTCCCGCACCACCAGGGGCGTCATCCCGGCCTGGAATATTACGATGACGAGCGTGATGACGGCGAAGGAGAAGGTGAAGACGCCGAAGTCGCCGGCGCCCAGATGCCTCGCGATGATGACCGCGGCGACGAAGGAGATTATCTTGGCCGTGAAGCGGGCCAGCGCCAGCGATATGTAGTTGCGGGAGAGACGTCTTTGGGGGGTCATTGGTAAAAAATTAGGCCGAACGGGCCCGTCCGGCCGCGGCAGGCTCCCGGTCGCGACGCGTTAGGGGGAGGCACTATCGTCTTCGCCGCGGAGGCGGGGGATGACGGCCAGTACTGCTACTACGAATATAAACGTGATGCGGTTGACGAGCGAAGATTGGTACAACGGCGCGACGATGTTGTGGGTGAGCCAGGCTATCAACCCCACGCTCAGGCCTACGGCGGTGGCGGCGTGGAGGGGCGACGTTTCGCGCATGGCGCGCCGCGCGTCGAAAAATATGTAGAGCATGAACAGCAAGAACGCCGCCAGTCCGATGAGCCCTTGCTCCGAGGTTATGAGAAGCCAGGTATTGTGGACCGGGAACAGCATCTCGAAATCGACGCCCGTAACCTCGTACGTGAAGAACGCCTCCGGGTAGTTATTTAAACCCACGCCTACGACCGGGTTGTGTTTGATCATCTCGAGCGCGTTCCGCATGAGCGCTACGCGGACTTCGTCCTCCATCGTCTCCATGAAGAACTGAACGCGCATGAAAAGCTTTTCCGACAGGAGCGCGAATATTATGGCGAGTTGTACGCCGACGGCCACTGATACCCGCAGCGCGTGCCGTCCCAGCTGGGGAAAGCGCCGCAAGCCCAGAACCAGCAACGCGACCGCGGCGACGGCTATGGCGAGGAGGCCGCCGCGCGAGAACGTGGTCAGCAACGCGATGAGCGATACCGCGAGCAGGACCACGATGATTCTCTTCTTCGTCTTCGACATCGGGTAGAAGAAATACAGCGAGGCGAATAGCGGTAAGGTTAGCTCGAAGAAGCCGGCCAGGAAGTTGCAATATCCCGTCGTCCCGCAGGCGCGAATGGGGCTCGTCGGGTCGTACGGCGTGGCGTGCGAGATGCCCATGTAGATGCCGAACTTGGCCAGTATTTCGTACATTCCCCACGGGTTCAGGAACTGCGATATGGCCATAACGGACTGGAAGGCGACGTCGACGCCCAGGATGATGATTACGGTTTTCAGTTGGCGGTCGGTTTTGAGGTAGTTGACGACCACCAGGAAGAACAGGAACATCTCGAACATCCGAAGGAGTTCGTACGCGCCGTAGGTGTAGTCGAGCGAGAAGAACATCGACAGGATGGACGGCACGAAGAGCAACCCCAGCGCCAACCCGGTGCGCGGGATGGTGAAGCCCTCGCCGCGGCCCGCCACGAACTCGATGAACCAGAAGAAGATGAACAGGTATAACGGGACCTCGTACGAATAGACGACGGGGACGTTCAGTATGCCCGGGTGCTCGACGTCCGGTATGGGGGCGAGGTAACGCGCGATAAAGATGGGTAGGAGGATTACGAGCAGGTAGAAGAACGGCGTCTTCACGTCGCGGAAGAAGAGCATTAACGCGAGGACGCCCAGTATAAGCAACCCCGGCGCGAGGAATTTCAAGCCCAGGTTCACGTAGACCCAGGCGAGCGCCAGCGTCGCTACTACCGCGACCAGCAGTATGAGGATTTTTATCGTACGGTCGCCGGCCATGTAACGGGCCGCCCTTTCGTCAACGACTCTGTCTGAGCGCGCTCAACAGCCTGGCCACCGCCCGGGCGTAGTGGGTGCCGGGCCAGTATATCCGGCCGCAACTCGGGCAGCGCGCGAATTTCTCCTGCGTCTTCCGCACGTGCGGCGGCAACTCTTCGACAACGTCGGCCTTCGGGACCGAACGCAACGGCTCGTTGCACTCGATACAGCGAGCCATAACGCCGGCGGTGAACGTCAAATCGAAACGCCGGGCCGTGGCGGTGAGTTGCGCCAGGACGTCGTCGTCTTCGACGTGGAATACTTCTATATCGTCTCGAGCCGCCAGGTCCCGGCGGCGCGTGAGCAGCGTCCTGCCCGTTTTGAGCGTTTCGCGCAACGCCGCGGCGCCGTCATGCCCTTTGAGATACGCCGCGTCGTAGCCCAGCATCCGCAAGTAGCGCGCCAGCCGCCCTAAGGCCGCGTCGGCCAGAAACTTGCGTTCGGCGCCCCCGTCCTCGTCCATATCCCGTTTTACCAGAGGGCGCGCGCCCAGACGACCCACCCGGCCATTACGGCGGCCACGCCGAGCTGCACCGCTACGTCCCACGGGCCCCGCTTGCCGCCGTGACGCAGAAAGCGGGAGTGCGACGGGAAGTACTTCTTAGCTTCCCGGCCCCGCACCAGATGCTCGACGTCGGGCAACGCACCGCCTACGGCTCCCAGTACGGTGGTGAGGGCGAAATCGCCGAGCCAAGTATACAAAATTAAGGCCGCCGCCGCCATAAAAAGTTCTACCCGGCGGCTCAGGTCGTAGTGCGAGACCAGGTCCGCGGGTACGTGGGCCGCGACGCCCAACGCCAGCGCCGCGACCGGGTGAGGCGCCAGCGTGCCCAGCGCCGCGCCGATAGCGACGTGGCCGTAGACCGACATTCCCTATTCGATCCACCTTACGAATTCGGCGAGGGGCCGGCGATGCGGGCGGCCTTCCTGCGCGGGAACGCCCACCGGTACGAGCGCCACCGGCCGTTCGCCGCGGCCGAGGTCCAGCGCCCGGGCCACGGCGGCGTCGTCGAAGGCGCCGACCCAGCATGCCCCCAGGCCCATGGCGTGGGCGGCGAGCAATATGTTCTGAACCGCGGCCGCGGTATCCTGAAGGCAGTAGAGGTCCCGGCCCCGCAGGCCGTAGGGCGAATCCTCGGGCGGGGCCGCGGCCACGCCGATAACCGCGGGCGCCTCCGCCACGAACTGCTGGCCGAACGCCGCCGCGGCCAGGGCGGCTCTGGCGTCCGCCGACGTCACGACGACGAACACCCACGGCTGCAGGTTGCCGGCCGAAGGCGCCCACCGTGCGGCCTCCAGCAGCTTCTCGAGTTGTTCGCGGGTTACGGGCCGGTCCTCGAAGCGCCTGATGGACCGCCGCGTTAGAATGGCCTCGTACGTATCCAAAACCTCAGTCCTCCCACCGGTCGCCGTATTCGTTTACCAAAACTTCGTCCAGCTCGTCCGCCACTTCCGCCACGCGTACCAGCGCGCGCTGCGCTTCGTCGAATCCCAAACCCCGCATCTCGCGGTTGACCTCGAGCCAGACGACGGCGTCGCGAACCGAAAATTTTACGGCGATGCGCTGCGCGTTCTCCTTGAGGAGGCGTTCGAAGAACTCCTCGCGCCGCGATTCGGGCACGGCCATAATGGGCGCCGCGACGTTGACGTAGTATTCGCCGCCTATCTCCAACAGCGATAAGTAGATTTCGACCGAGCCCTTGTTGAAGCGCCAGAAATGTTGCTCGTCGTCGTAGCACTCGGCGGCCTCGAGTCCCGAAACCCTTCGGATCACGTTTTCGATAAGGCGGATATAGTCGTCGGCTTTAGCCGGCATCTTTCCCCTTCGCCCGCAAAAGGCCCACCGGCGTTTGCTCGAGCTGCTGGCCCAGCGGGTTATCGGTACAATTTCCTTCCACCCAACCGGCCTCCACGCCCGCGGAATGCCCCAGGCAGTCGCAGTCGCCGTAGTCGCCCGCGTCTATGATGGCCGTCTCGCAGCCGGTTCGCTTTTTAATCGCTTCCGCCGCTGCGTCGCCCTCCGCCGGGCCGTAAACGATTAATCTGATGAGGGGTTCGAAGCTCTGCCGGCGGGTGCCGTCGATCTCGGCGACGCCGTGGCCCGTTACCTCGTAGAAAACGCCCTTCTTTCCGAGCAGCTTGGTTACCGCCGACAGAAACGCGGCCCACATCACCCGCGGCAGGCCCACCAGGTCAATAGCGGCCTGCATCTTTTCCGGAATACCCACCGCGCCGAAACCGTACACCGGCTTCGACACGAAGCGCCACAGCACGCGGGCCCAGAAGCCCACCCGCAGGTCGTCGAACGGGACCGTCCGCCCCTGGCACAGCGATACTATTTTCGACGTAACGAGTATGGTATCGCCGGCCTTACGGACCGGCGCCGTGTATTTGTCGACGAGTCCTACTATATTATCGCCGTACCCGACGACGTGCGTGCGGACGGGGATTTTTACTACTTCGGCCATCGGGGCGAAACGCTTTGCCGCCAGCGTTCACTAATAGATAACACAAACGGGTAGTTCCTACAAGTTGAAACTAAGCGTGTAGGGGCCGTCGGGTTGACCGTACGGGTCGAATATGGTAGAATCCACTTTGTTTAGCAAGGAATTCGTTGGCGCGAGAGGGCGCCCGACCGTAAAAAATGCCCGACATTTATATGGACAACGCCGCGACGTCTTGGCCCAAGCCGCCGGCGGTCCTGGAAGCCATGGCGGCGTACCAGGAGAACGTCGGCGCGAGCGCCGGCCGCGGCGGTTACCGCCGCGCGGTGGAGGCGTCCCGTTTGATCTTCGATACCCGGGAGGTCGTGGCCCGGCTGTTCGGCGTCGCCGACTCGCGGCGCATAATATTCACGCTGAATTGTACCGAGGGGTTGAACATAGCGCTGTGGGGCTGGCTGGGACGGGGCGACCACGTCGTAACGACGTCGATGGAGCACAACTCCGTGGCGCGGCCGCTGAATCACCTCAAACGGGAGCGCGGCGTAGAGGTTACGTACGTGCAGTGCTCGGCCGAAGGGGTACTGGACCCGGGCGACGTCGCCCGGGCGATAACGCCGCGTACGCGGTTGGTCGCGGCGATCCACGCGTCGAACGTATGCGGCGCGGTAAACGACGTCGCCGCGGTGGGCGCCGCCTGCCGGGAGCGGGGCGTACCTTTCCTGGTGGACGCGGCCCAGAGCGCCGGCGCCGTACCCATTGACGTGGAGGAGATGAACATCGACTTACTGGCTTTTCCGGGCCACAAAGCTTTGATGGGGCCCCTCGGCACGGGCGCGTTGTACGTGGGCCCGAACGTGAAGCCGCGACCCCTCTACCAGGGCGGTACGGGCACCCATTCCGAGCTCACGTACCAACCGGACCATCTCCCGGATTATTACGAATCCGGGTCGCACAACGCCATCGGCCTGGCGGGTTTGAAGGCCGCGTGCGAGTTCGTGGCCGAGGTTACGCCGGCGGCCATCGGCGCCCGCAAGTCGAAGCTGGCGGCGCGTTTCGCGGCCGCGGTGGACGAGATACCGACCGTTACGTACTACGGCCCGCGGGACTTCGCGCGCCAGACCGGCGTGTGTTCGGTGCGGGTGGAGAGGCTGGACCCCGCCCTCGTAGGCCACGCGCTCGACGTGGAATACGGCGTTATGGTGCGGACGGGCCTCCACTGTTCTCCCCTGGCCCATACGACGTTGGGTACCGTAGACGCCGGGACGGTACGTTTTTCTTTCGGCTATTTTAACGATGAGGAGCAAGTCGACTTCGCCGCGCGGGCGCTGGCAGAGGTAGCCCGCCGTGGGGGTAACTGAGCTATGAGACGATATGCGTTACTTACGGCCGCGTTCGCCGTCGCGCTGGTGCTGGCGTGCGCGGAAGACGATACCGCGGAAGTTTCGACGTGGACCGTGTACCGGGGGCCGATGCCGGGCGGCGTGAGCCTTCGGGCCGTCGACGCTTCCGGCCCAGACGACGTCTGGGCCGTCGGGGCGCAAGGCAAAATCCTGCACTACGACGGCGTGCGGTGGACGTTTTACCCCGCCTCCATTACGGACTTTGACCTCAACGCGGTGACGATTACCACCGGGAGTTCCGGGTGGGCGGTGGGCGCGGACGGCATCGTGCTCCGCTACCACAACGGCCAGTGGTACAACACCGTACACCTTACCGGCTTCGACCTCTACGGCGTGGCCTTCGACGACGCCGGGACGGGGTTCGCGGTGGGCGACAACGGCGTCATCTTCCGCTACGCGGCCGGCTTGTGGGAGGACGTCTCGCTCCCCGGCGTCACCGCGGACCTGCGCGACGTGGCCGTGGGCCCGGGCGGAACGGCGTGGGCGGTGGGCGACGTCGGCACGGTGCTGTATTACGAGGGCGGCTCGTGGCGCGAAGTGGTCGTCCCGACCGCGGAGCGGCTGCACGGCGTAGCGTTGGGCGGCGAAGGCGCGTACGCCGTGGGCGACGACGGCCTGATTCTCCACCAGAGCGGCGGCTCGTGGAACGTCGTACCCTCGCCCGCGACGGCGTCGCTCCTGGGCGTAGCCGCCGTGGGCGACGCGGCTTATGCGTGCGGCAACGACGGCGCGTTGCTGGGTATGAAGGACGGCGCGTGGGGGTCGGTCCGGCTCGACGCGGGGCCGGTCAACCTCAACGGCGTCGTGCTGTGCAACGGCGGCGAGGGGTGGGCCGTGGGCGACCAGGGCGTCATCCTCCGCTACCACCGCGTCAACGACTGAGTCGCGAATATACTCAATAAAACGGGAGCCCGTGTGGGCTCCCTTTTTCAATGGGGTGGCGCCGACATTCCTGAGTGGCGCCGACATTCTTGTCGGCGATTTCGATACCGCTTTGGCCGCCGCTACGCGTCGGCCGCCGCGGCCTCCGGGCGCCTCCTCGCTCGACTCGCTTCGCTCGCGCGCTGCGGGGTCGCCCTCCGGAAATCATCTCAATGTAGGGCACGGTCTTTAGACCGTGCCGGGTAAGCGATAGGTGGGCCGGTCTGAAGACCGGCCCCTACTTTTATATTTAAGTGGCACCGACATTCTTGTCGGTGATTCCGGATGTTACCATCCGACGCTCTAAATGTAGGGGCCGACCTTCAGGTTAGTGGGGCCGACATTCCTGTCGGCCTTAAAGATTCCGTTTTTTCCTCATTGATAAAAACCTATGGCGGCCGCACCTGAAGGTACGGCCCTGTGGCACCGGCATTCCTGCCGGTGAATACAATATAAATCCCGCCGTTTTGTTACTATATAATCCCCGCGGCCACTTTGTACGTGTTGACGTGAATCGTCACGGTATCCTCGGTGCGCGCGGCGTAGCCGCCGGCCAGCAGTATCGCGACCGGGATGCCGCGCTCGCGGCAGCCGCCCAGCACGATCCGGTCGCGCTCGGCCAGCCCCTCCAGCGTGAGCTGCAGCGAGCCGAGCTGGTCGCCGGCGTAAGGGTCCGCGCCCGCCACGTACGCCACGAACTCGGGGCGGTGCTTCTCGAGTATCTGCGGGACATACTTGCTCAGCGGCGGGAGGTAGACGTCGTCGCCGGCGAAGGAGGGGAGGCCGACGTCGAGGTCGCTACGCTGCTTTACCGGGTAGAGGTGCTCCTCGTGGATGGAAAAGGTGAATACGCGCGCGTCTTCGGCGAAGATGACGGCGGTGCCGTTGCCCTGGTGGAGGTCGCAGTCGATGACCGCGGCCCGCTCGACGCGCCCCTCGTGCAGCATCATACGCACCGCCAGCGCGACGTCGTTCACGTAGCAGAAGCCCTCGGCGTGGTCGGGGAAGGCATGGTGCAGGCCGCCGCCGACGTTCATGGCCGGGCCGCCGCGCTCGAGCGCGAGCCGCGCCGCCGTAATCGAGCCGCCCGCGCCCAGCAGGAAGGCGCGCGCTATCTCCTCGGTCAGCGCCATCTCGGAGGAGGAGGTACGGGCGGTCCACCGCGCTGCCAGGAGGTCGTCCAGGTATTCGGGGGTGTGGACGAGCTCGAGCTCCTCGCGGGTGGCGGCCTGCGGCTCGACTACCTCCCCCAGGATGCCCTCCTCCTCGAGCCGCTCGACGATGAGGCGGTACTTCTCGATAGGGAAGACGTGGCCCTGGAGGTCGGCGAGGTATTGCGGGGAGTAGACGATGGGGATGGTGCTCATATCAGAACGATAACGTCAAGCCGTAAACCGGCGTGAGCTCCTCCCCTCGCGGCCCCGCCCGGCAAACGCCGAAGGACGGCTCGAGGTTTAACGAGAACCCCGGGATTTCGTGGAAGTACGGTTTTTTGACGGCGTTGTAGACGGCGGCCGCGGCGAAGCCCGCCGGGATGATGCTGTAGAAGGCCGCGGTCAGGGCGCCGGCGTCCCGGTCTTCCTCCGTTAGGGCGTAGGCGATGCCGCCCGCGCCGCCGACGATACCGCAGAACGTGGCCGTGGTGGCGAGGAGCAGGACGCCCCGGTTGGCGGAGCGGTGGCCCGACGTCTCGCCGACGACGTATATCCCCAGCGACGCGGCGAGGGGGGCCGCGGCGTAGACGCCGTACGACACCTTCTCGCGGCCCGTGCCGGTATTCTCCGCCGGGTCGCCGCCTACGGCGTAGCCGGCGACGAAGAACGCGACCCCCACGGCGCCCCCCACCGCGGCCTCGCTGAAGAAGAGCGCGTCCGGCGTGCCGCCCGGCTCGCCGGCCCGGGCGTTCGCGGCGAGGCAGAGGATGCTGACGGCAATCGTTGCGGCCTTCGCCATCTTACGGCTTTATAGAAGTAGTACGGGTGCGAAGAACAGCGTGAAGCCGAGCGGCCTTTCGCTCGGCGCGTCGTCGCTGTTCAGCGTAGTAATGCGATTGGTGACTTCGAACCCGCCGGTTATCCCGAAATACTTGGTTACTTCGTACGTCGCGGCCGCGGCGGCCGCGAGCTCCACCGTCTTCCAATCGGCGTCCAGGGACCACGAGATTGCCGGCTCGGAGGGCGCGGTTTGTGTCCACGCCGTGCCGGTCCGTTTGTTGAACGCGACGCCGACGCCGCCCCACGCTACGCCCGAGAGGCCCTCGTCGTTGGCGAATTTTACGCCCCCCAGCGCGAGTATACGTTGGCTCGTCGTCTCGCCGTCGGTGTACTCGAGCGGGTATGGGATCGTTTGTTTTTCGCCGCCTTCGTAGTCGTAATCGTTGAAGCGGCTCTGGCGGTAGTTCAAGCCGGCGACGGGAGCGACGTCTTTATCGCCGAAGGCCGCGAGCGGCGTAGCGTCCACGCTGTAGTAACGCCGTTCCCATTCGTCTACGTACGTGGCTGAGGAGGAATCCCCGGAGTCGGTGGGCATTATCGCGCCGCGGACGTATACCGACGCCGGGCCGACGTGCACCGCCAGCGACAGGCCGTAGACGGGGTCGCCTTCTCCCGGCGGCCTGGAGTCGAAACCCACGGCCGGGCCCACGTCCACGAGCGCGGCGGCCGAGCCGCCGTAACTTATTAAGAATGCTAGGATTAAGCGCGATTGCATAACTCGAGTCTCCTTAGAAATTGAACGAGGTATATACGTAGAAACCGCCGCCGCCCCCGCCCTCGTCGTTTTCGTCGGCGGATTTTTTTACGAGGTTATAGGCCGCGGTCGAGGCGGCGGGGGCCGCCAACATACCGATTAATAACCCCTTGAATTTCGCCGTGAAGTAGCCGGCCGCGGCCGACGCGTACGCCGCCGCCACCGAGGCGCCGACGCTCGCCCAGTCGTTTTCCGAGTCGTCGCCCCAAATCTCGCCCGCGCCGTATACGCCCAGGCCCACGCCGGCGGGGTAGGCGATAAGGAAACCCCACAGGCCGCCGCCGGCGTACCGCTCGCTGGAGAACAAGTTCCCCACCGGGATTCCCGCCACGCCCGCGCCGATGCCGCCGACGTAGCCGCATCCCACCTCCGCGGCGATTACGCCGGCGCCGTCCGCCCAGGCGGCCGCCGCTGCCGCGGTTATCATTATTAGCAGCGCGAAATACCTCACGCGGAATAATACAACGCCTCGCGCGCCTTGTAAACAGAAACTGTCGGCCAGTTTTCGGTTGCGCCGCTCTCGATTGTTAATTATTATAGCGCCGTGCCCCCCCGGGTGACCACATTCCTTACGTTAGTTGTACTCGTCGCCTCCCCGGCCGCCGCGGTAAAATGGGCCGGCGTTCCCTACGGCTACTATACCTCCGACACCGGCCCGGCCGTAGGCGTCTACGCCGCCGCTTTCTTCCGCCTTCCGCAAAGTTTACCCGATACGCGCGATTCGTACGTCCAGCCGATGGCGGTTTATACGTGGCACCGCCAGTTCCGCTTCGACCTCAACGGCGACCTGTACTCGCCGACCGGCAATTGGCGCCTCCTGGCGGAGGACCGCTTCGAGAAGTACCCGACCGCGTTCCGGCCTCCCCCCGGCTCCCGGGACGTGCCCAAGGTGTATTACGCGGACTACACGCGGAAGATGCTGCGCGCGGACGTGAAAGGGTACCGGCGCGTCGTGGGGCCGTTCTACGGGGGCCTGGGCGCGTACGTGGAGAACTACGAAATCGTCGAGTGGGCGCCGGACGCGGAAGGTTTGCCGCCGGGGTTCCTGCCCGGGCCGGCGTACGCGCCGGGGGTCGAAGGGGGCCTTATCGTCGGGCCCACGGCCTTCGCGGAGTACGACACCCGCGACCGCCGCCATACGACGACGGAGGGCTTGTTCCTGCGGGCGCGGTTCTCCGTCTTCGACAAGGGCGCGGCCTCGGACTACACCTTCCGGTGGTACGAGGCCGACGCGAGGTGCTTCTGGGCGGTGGAGCGGCTGGGGCGGAAGTGGACCTGCGCCAACCGGCTGTTCCTTTCGGGCCGCGACGGCGCGCCGCCGTTCTGGGCGATGGCGGAGCTGGGGGGCTCCGCGGTGCTGCGCGGCGAGCCGGAGGGGCGGGCGCGAGGCCGGTGGCTCGTGGCCTATCAGGAGGAGGTCCGCGTGCCGCTGTGGTGGCGGCTGGTGGGCGCGCTCTTCGTGGACGTGGGCGACGTCGGCTTCACGATGGCCGACTTCTCGTTCGACCACGTAATGATGACGGCCGGCGGGGGCCTGCGCCTCGACCTGGTAAAGGACGGCGAGGCGCGGGTGCGCGTCGACTACGGCCGCGGCAAGGACTCGCAGGGGATTTATCTGGTATTCGACGAGGCGTTTTAAGCCGCCGGTTGACGGGCCGCCGGCTGATATAGGCCGCCGGCTAAAGCCGGCGGTTAACGCTACGCGGGTTAAGGACCGTCCCCTAAAGGGGACGGTCTAAAAATAGAGAGTGACGCCGTACACCGGTACGGCCGCGCCGTCGCTCGCCGTCGCCGCGGCTATGTACGGTTCGAAAGAGACGCGCGCTTCTTCGCTTGCC
>CBFCYS010000063.1:0-13896 GCA_965602215.1 uncultured bacterium | reverse complement strand
TTCACCGTTTTCCCCAGCGCGGTGTCGACGTACGAAACTTTAGCGCCGGCGTCGCGGGCCGCGTCGGCGATACCGCTCGAGTCGTAGCTGCGGCGGCAGTTGGCGCACGTGTTGTCGTAGACCTTGACCCCGCCCGCGCCGGCCGCCAGACATAGCTCGACTAACGCGGCGACGACGAACGGGTTGGTGGTGGCGCCGTACTCGGGGGCGCGGTCCCAGGCGATGTTCGGTTTGACCAGTACGCTGTCGCCGCCCTTGATATATTTTTTCAGGCCGCCCAGTTTATCGAAGGCGCCGGTCAGTAGCGTTTTGTAGGCCGTGCCCTCGCAGACTATAACGTCGGCGGTTTTTAGGGGGGCGTACGGCCACACGGCCTTGTCCGCCCCGAACGCTTCGCGGCTTAAAAAGGCCGCGGCGCCGGCGGCGAGCCCCAAATCCCGGAAGAATTCGCGCCTATTTATCCCCATATACTATCCCCTTATTTAGTTATATTGTTAACCTAACGGGTTTATATATTCAATGGCCGAAGCTTACGAAGCTTATATGATGGCATACTGTACTATTTACGTCAACTTTATTCCTTTTCAACGGATTCTAGTTGCTAAGTGCCCCCGGACTCTTCGCGGCGGTTCCGGAAGAATTCTTGTAACAAGGCGGCGGATTCGTCGGCGAGGACGCCGCCTCGAACGGTTAAGCGGTGATTGAAAGGCGCCGCCGGTACGTCGACGACGGAGCCGCAGCCGCCGAATTTAGGGTCCGCCGCGCCGAAGACGACGCGGCCCAGGCGCGATAGGACCGCAGCGAAGGCGCACATGGGGCAAGGCTCAAGTGTTACGTAGAGCGTACATCCGCTCAGCCGCCAATCGCCCACGACGGCGCTCGCTTTTCGCAGCGCCTCGAGTTCGGCGTGGGCTACGGCCTGGCGCGTGGCTTCGGTTCGGTTCCGGCCCCGGGCGATGACGCGGCCGTCCGATACGATAACGGCGCCCACCGGAACTTCGCCGTCGGCCGCGGCTTCTACGGCGGCGGCCAGGGCTTGCATCATGAAACGTTCGTCGTCTTCGTCTTGCGGCATAGCGTCGGCGTTTCGTTTGCTTTTGATTATGCCGAAATTATATGATAACCTCGCGACGTTATGTTGAGGAAAACCGCGTTGGCCTTTTGTATAGCGGCGCACGGCGGCGGTGCGGCGGCCGCCGACGATTACCCCTATTATTATAAACTCGAGCCCCCGGCTGAAGAGCGTTACGCGGGCAGCGAAACGGTTACCGCCGGCGGGTACGTTCCCGTCCTCGCGCGCGAGTTCGCCGGGACGGCGCGCGTCCTGGACGGCGAGGTCTTGCGTAATAGGGGATATTTGTGGTTGGGCCGGGTCTTGGAGGAAGAGGCCGGTATCTACGTCGAGTACGTCCCGGGGCGCGAGGGCCCGACGATGACGCCGCGGTTCCGGGGCTCGAGCGGCCGGGAGGTGTTGCTGCTCGTGGACGGCGTCCCGGTGAACGACCTCGCCACCGGCTGGGCCGACTTGAAGGTTTTCCCGATAGAGGCGGTCGCCCGGGTGGAGGTCATTAACGGGCCGGCGTCGTTCCGGTTCGGCGACCGGGCCGTCGCGGGCGTCGTCAACGTCGAGACGATGAAGGGGCCGCGCGAGTCGGCGCGCGCGCTGCTTTCGGCGTCGGACGGCTCGTACGATACCGAACGTTACCGCTTCAACTTCGGCATGACGGTGCGGGGGATAGACCTCTTCGCGAGCGGCAACCGCATCCTTACGGCGGAGCCCAATACCCGTGACCGCGACACCTCCGCCAACGTCGACGGCCGCGTGGCTCGGCGTTGGGGCGAGGCCGCGGAGCTGGACGTCTCCTACGGCCATTACGCGGCCGACGAGAGCGTGTTGCCGCCTTGGCAGTGGGAAGAATATAGCTCCCGGTTAACTGACCCGAAGGCGCCCGGGTTGCAGAAGGGCTGGCACGACCGGTTGCGCGTGGCCGGCCGGCGGCGCTGGGGCGCGGGCGATTTGCGGGCGCGTGGTTACTACGTCACGACGGGGAGCTGGTTCCACAACGCCGAGGAGGGACGGCAGTACCAGACGCGTGCGTACGAGGAAGGCGGCGACGTTTCGTACACGTTGCCGCACGCCGGCGGCGGGGCGTTCACGGTGGAAGCGGCCGGCGGCCTCCGCGGCGAGGCCGACACGGGCGAAAAAGCGGTTCTCGTTTCGGGCCGCGTGTTGGAGGAAATCAGGCCTGCCGGGGGCGTTTACCTGGCCGCGGGAACGAGCTACGACGCGCTGGCGGGCGTCGGCGGCGCGTTTAGCCCTCGCGTCGCGGCGTCGGCGTTGCTCGCGCGAGCCGTCAAGTTCTACGGTTCTTTGAACGGCGGCGTGCGCCTTCCCGCGGCGGCGGAGTTGGGAAGGCGCGAGGAGGTAACGCGCGAACTGGGTTACGAGGCCGGGGCCCGCTTTTACCGCACAAACGTCGCCGAGGCCGGCCTGGCGTATTTCTATAACCGCGGCAAGGACGTTTGGCTCGACGGCGAAGGGTTGTGGACCGCCGAGCTCACCCGACGCGGCGTCGAGGCTTCGGCCGAGGGCAAGCTGCCGCCGTGGTTCGATTGGGGCGCGAGCTATTGTTTAACCGATGCGGTGCGCGCCGGCGGCGAGGAAGTAGGGTTCGTACCGCGGCATCGCGCCTTCGGCAAGCTCGGTTTTTATAATGGTTTTCTCAAAGATGATTTAAGGTTGCGGGCCGAGGCTCGGCTCGAATACACCGGCGTCCGGCGCAACGTCGCGCCCGAGTCGGCGGAGTACGTCGTCGAGCCGTATCCGTACTTTAAGATACCTTACCGGGACGAGCTGCCGGCGTACTGGCAAGTGGGCGCGCACTTCTCCGTCGCGGTGGTATCGTTTCAGCTATACTGCAACCTCGAGAACATAAACGGCGCGCGCGACTACGTGATACGGCCCGGCTATTCGGTGCCGCGGCGGATGCGGACGTACGTGGGATTTAACTGGACGTTGTTCGACTGAACGGAGGAAGACGAGATGAGATGGGTGGCGATATGGCTTGCATTCCTTACGTTGTTGTACGTGATTAATTTGATAGGCGACTTCTTGCAGGCGCGGCGCGTCCGCGCGCTGGAGGAGCGGATAAAGAAGCTGGAGGGGGCGGCGGGGTAGTCGTCCTCCCGCCGAAGGTTGAGATGGAAGAAGCGGCCTTGCGGCCGCTTTCTCTATTCGAACTTAATAAGGTGCTTCAGGCCCGGGGCGCCGCGCGCCAGAAGGTCCGGCAAGTCTTCGACGGGGTGGATTTCCTCAATAAGCGGCGTGGGGTCGACGCGGCCTTCGTTTATCATCCTCAACGCCGGCGCGAACGGCCCGCAGCGGTTACCGGCCACCGTAACCTCGTTGATGACCGCCGGCGCGAGGTCGACGTTGTACGGGTCCGCGATGGTGGTTTTAAGGACTACGGTGCCCCGCGGCCGTACGTAGCGGAGGGCGTGCTGCAGGCCGTCGGCGGCGCCGGTGCACTCTACCACGACGTCGTAGTGGCCGTCGGGCGCCTCGTCGGGTCGCAATATGGGAACGGCGCGGCCCATAGCGGCGAGCTTGTCGGCGCGGCCGGGGTGATGACCCACGACTTCTACCGCGGCGCTGCTCAGGCTTATCACTTCCGCGACCAGCAGGCCTATTTTACCGTCGCCCACGACCGCAACCTCGTACGTCGGCGGGACGTGCGTCAATTCTACGACGTTGACCGCGGCCGCCAGCGGTTCCACGAAGACCGCTTTTTCGTCCGGTACGTCGTCCGGGATTTCGTGCAGGTTCGCCGTCGGCAGCATGATATATTCGGCGAAGCAACCGTCGCGGCCGTTGATGCCCAACACCGTTCGGTACGTGCAGTGGTTGCCCCGGCCTTGGATGCAGTGGCTGCAGACGCCGCAGGCGCAGTTGATCTCGCCGACGACGCGCTTCCCGAGCCACGCCTCCGAACCGCCCTCGACGACGCCCACGAACTCGTGGCCGGGGACGCCTTCGAACGATAAATATCCCGCGGCGAGGCCGACGTCGGTGTCGCACACGCCGGCGTAACGGACTTTGATAATGACTTCGTCGCGTTCCGGCGCGGGCTTGGCGCGCGACGCGTCCAACGAAAGTTTCCCGCCTGTAACGACAACGGCTTTCACCGCGACCCCCTATTCTTTAGATTTGCCGTCTGGGCCCTTCAGTAATCGTTTATAATAAGAACCGCTGGTATAAAGCGCGGCGGCGGGGTTGTGCCCCGTGACGCGGTCCTTGGCTATGAGAACCGTAACCGGCGCCGTGGAATGGCGGAAGAATAGGCTGTCGTGACCCACGCACAGGCCGACGGCGACGTTCAGTTCCGTGCCGGCGGCGGCCAGGAGGCGCGCCTGCGCCACCGGATTGCACAACGCCTCGAATTGGCCGGGCCTTATCTTCTCGTCGTCGCGCAGGCCGACCTCTTCTTTAGGAACGCCGCCGACCTTACAGCAAACGCTGCTTACGCGGAAGCCGTGGCCCTCGAATATCCTCTGAGTGACGGCCGCTTCGCGGCGTAGGCCGATGCAGAACGCGACGCCCAGGTGCGACGCCCCCAGCCGACGCGCGAAGCTCATAATTTCTTCGACGCGGGTCTCGCGGCAGTACCCGGCCGCCTCGACGCGCGCGGCCTCGGCCGCGACGGCGCGCGTTACGTCGTCGTCGTCATAAACCCGCCGCGTTTCCGCCAGTACGTCGGCGGCGGTCGGCATGGGGCAGAAGTCGGGGTAGTCGGCGTCGGCCTCGCCCGAGGCGCAGACCTGGAGGTTACAATGTGCGCATTTCAATATCATGTTTTATCCTGCGTCCGCCTAAGGGTATTCCCGCGCTCGCCGTTCGCGACGATCCATCGGCCTACGATGTCGGCACCCCGGCCGTAACGCCGTACGTACTGGGCGGCGACCGCCGCTCGGGGTTGGGCCGCCGCGGCCGCCTCTTCCAACGTACCGAAGCCGCCACGAACTTGGCCCTGGTCGATTACGCCGAAGCCGCGGCCGTCGTAGTAAAGGCAGACGACGTGGGAACGCTTGACGTTCCAGCACAAGTAGGTGGCGAGCCAACTGTTGACGCCCGCGCGCCGGAGCAGTTCCGCGGTCAGGTACGAGAAGTCGTCGCAGTCGCCGTAGCGCCGAGCCCACGTGACCTCGGGCCCGTCGACGTAGTCCAGCATACCCCCCAGCGGGTCGTTAAGGTACGTTACCCGGGCCGCGGTAGCGCGCGCGATACCTTCCGGACCCCGCGCCGCTGCGTCGCCGGCCCACGCGGCGAAACCCGCTGCCGCGCGGCGGCGGACGGGTCGGAGCGAAAGCGCATCAAAGAGCAACGTTAACGGCCACTTGACGGCTACCGACCACGCCGCCACGAGGAACGCTATCATATTTAATCGGTGAAGCGGTATTTGATGAGGGCCCAGAGCGCCGGTATGCCGTCGAACCAGGTTATCTTTTTACCCTCGTCGTAATCGCGGCCGTGGTACGAGATAGGCATCTCGTAAACGCGGAGTTTTTTCCGTTTGAAAACTTTGGCCGTTATCTCCGGTTCGAAGTTGAAGCGGTCCGATTTAATCTTGACGTCTTTAATAACGGCGGCGCGGAACGCTTTGTAACAAGTTTCCATGTCGGTGAGCATGGTATCGTAGAGGACGTTCGTAACCAGCGTCAAGAATTTATTGCCGAAGTAATGTACCACCTTGAATACGCGGTGGGTCCCCAGGAAGCGCGAGCCGTAAACGACGTCGGCGTAACCGTCGACGATGGGTTCCACCAAAGCGGGGAATTCCTCCGGTACGTATTCCAGGTCCGCATCCTGGATGACGACTATGTCGCCGGTGCATTTCTCGATGCCGGTCCGTATCGCGGCGCCTTTACCGCGGTTCTTCTCGTGGTAGCAAACCGTTACGCCGTCGGCGCCGTCCTCTTTCGCGAGGACGTCGCGCGTGCCGTCGCTCGAGCCGTCGTCCACGACGACGATCTCGGTGTCGAGCGGCAGCGCGCGGCAGCGGTCTATTATTTCCTTGACCGTGGTTTCTTCGTCGAAAACCGGGATGATGATAGATAGTTTCATGATTACGCGCTACCCAAAGGCGCTTGTGCCGGACGGTCTCCTTATAGAAAATATAAGCTATGCCGCGCCGGCCGTCAACGGTTTTTCGCTAGCGGGTTTGACACCGGACGAAATAGCCGATGGACCGGTCGTACGTTTTCTCCGCGGCGGCGTCGAAGTAGCACGCCGGCAATTCGCCCGCCGCGCGGTGGTACGCAATGCAGTCGCAACAGCGGCCTTTCCTGCCGCAAGGTTCGTACGTGCAATTGCAAGGAACCAGGTTGTCGTTTAGCTTGCACTCCGCCATCTCGGGTGTCACCCCTTATTATTTATTGTTGTCCCAGCGTAGTATTTATTTTATTATGGCGCGATGTCTTATCTTGAGCTGCAAAAAACGGTAATCTACGGCCCCATAGCGTCTCGACGTTTGGGTCCCTCGTTGGGAATAAACGTCTCGTCCACGGTCGCGAAGATCTGCTCGTTCGATTGCATATATTGCCAGTACGGCCCGACGACGTACCACGTCCCCTCGAGCAGGGGTTTCAACCATATGCTGCCGTCCACCGCGGAAGTCGCCGGCGCCCTTCGCGACGCGCTCGGGTCGATTCCGGCTCCGGATTACGTGACGTTTTCCGGGAACGGCGAACCTACGTTGCACCCCGAGTTCCCGGTGATGGTCGAGGCCGCGCGCGCGGTCCGCGACGAGCTATGCCCCACGGCGAAGCTGGCCGCGCTATCGAACTCGAGTACCGTCGACCGTCCGGAAATAAGGGCCGCGCTCGCCTCGTTGGACGCGGCCATTATGAAGTTGGACGCCGGTTCGCCGGAGCTATTCGCTGCTATCAACGTGCCCGCGGCCGGCGTTTCGTTCGACGCTGTTTTGGAAGGGCTCGCCGCTCTGGATAATTCTACGGTCCAATCGTGTTTCGTCGCCGGGGATGCGGGGAACGCGGACGACCGCGCGGTGGCCGATTACGTAAGCGCGGTAGCGGCGGTGAAGCCGTCGGCCGTCCAGGTCTATACCACCGACCGTCCCGTAGCGCGGCCCGGCGTCCAGATGATCCCGCGCGAGCGGCTCGCGGCCATAGCGCGCCGCGTGTGCGAGGAGGCCGGCGTCCCGGCCGAAATATACTAACCCCCCCCCGATTGCCGCTTAGCCGCCGCGACGCTTTCGCGGCTTTTTCGTTTTCTTATTTACCCGGTCGACTATCTGGCCGTCGCGAAGTACGATGGTGCTCTGCGCCTTGGTCGCGACGTCGGGGTCGTGCGTTACGACGATGACCGTTTTGCCTTCGTCGTTTATATGCTGAAATACGGCCAGTATTTCTTCGCCTATTTTGGTATCGAGGTTTCCGGTGGGCTCGTCCGCCAGTACGACGGACGGGTGGTTGACGAGCGCCCGGGCGATGGCGACGCGCTGCCGTTCTCCCCCCGACATCTCGTTCGGTTTGTGGTGGCCGCGTTTCGCGAGGCCCACCGTCTCCAGGACCTCGGCGGCGCGTCGGCGGCGTTCTTCGGGCGGGATGCCGGCGTATATCAGCGGCAGTTCGACGTTTTTGGCCGCGGTGGCGCGGGGAAGGAGGTTGAACGTCTGGAAGACGAAGCCTATTTCGCGGTTGCGGATCGCGGCCAGTTCGTCTTCGGTAGCCGCGGCCACCTCCTGGCCGTTCAAATGGTAGGAGCCGCTGGTCGGGACGTCGAGGCAGCCGATGATGTTCATCAACGTCGATTTGCCGGAACCCGACGGCCCCATAATGGCGGCGTATTCGCCTTGCCGGACGTCGAAGTCGATATCCTTAAGCGCGACCACGTCTTCGCCGCCCATGTGGTAAATTTTAGCTATATCGCGTAATTTAATAAGGGGATCGGCCATTACGTTTGTTCTTCTTCGGTCGGCTCTTTTTTCTCCAGCCGGATTAAGTCGCCGTTGTTCAGGCTGCGCAGCGTTTTATAGGGGCCGATGATTATAGTTTCGCCGTTTTTTAAGCCCTTTTTAATTTCCACGTACCGGTCGCCCATGATCCCCGCTTCCACGCGTACGAAGCGGGCGCGCTTTACGAACGGCTTCTCGTCGTCGAGGACGAAGACGCCTTTCACGTAGTCGGTGCGGAACAAGTCCGATTGCGGTTTGGCCTTTTCCTTGGGTTTCTTGCCTTCGCCGCTCTTACCGACGCGCGCCTCCTCCCACTCCGTCGCCTTCTCGCGCGTGCGGGTGACCAGCGCTTGGATGGGGATGGCGGTTACGCCTTTGGCCTCGGCCGTGACGACGTCCACGGTAGCGGTCATACCCGGGCGGAGCGGCGCCGTATCGCCGCCGAGTAACACCTTAACTTCGAAATCGGCGGAGGTCTTTTCGTCGGTGGTGGTGAATATCGATTCCTTGGCGCTGGAGGCGATCTCGATAACTTCTCCCCGGTATATTTCGTCCGGGAAGGCGTCTATCGTTACCGAGGACGGCTGCCCCAGCTCAACGTTGACGACGTCGGTTTCGTCGACGTCGGCTACGACCTGCATGGCGGCGAGGTCCGCCACCGTGACCATTACCGTGCCGGGCGTGTTGAGCGTGCCCACGACGGTGAACTCGCCCTCCTCGACGTTGAGCGCCGTTACGACGCCGTCGAGGGGGGAGGTGTAGATCGTTTTATCGAGCGAATCTTTGGCCTGAACCAAAAAGGCCCGCGCGCGTACGACGTTGTCTCGAGCCAGCTCGTGTTCGGTCCGTTCGGCTTCGAATTGGGTGCGGGCGAGGTCGTACTGTTCGCGCGATATGAGCTGCTTGTCGTACAGTTCCTGCTTGCGGCCGAAGACTTCTTGGGCCGTCTTCCATTTCGTCGCGGTGAGTTCCAGGCTGCGGACGGCGCTCCGGTAGGCCGCGGCCGCCTCGTCGCGGGTGGCGCGGTATTGCGTTTGCTCGAGCTCCAACAGGATATCGCCTTTGGCTACCCGTTCGCCTTCTTCGACGAAAATCTCCGTCACCTTGCCCATGATGTTGGCGGAGATGTCGACGCTCACGCGGGGGTCGACCGTAGCCGGGCCCGATACGTACGACGTGATGTCCGCGCTGGTGACGGTATCCACCCGAACGGCGGGAATTTGTTGGCGTTTGGAGTTGGTGACGAGCAGCGGGCACGAGACTAATATAAGCCATATTATAACTACCAGGGCCCACCGCACTTTGGTCATACGGATTTGGCGTTTCATCTCGAGTTCCCCTTAAGGCGCGAATTTATACGGCGTTCAACGGCCCGGAGTTGAGGCCCGCGGCCTACGTCGGGTTTAAAGGTTGAATAGGCCGTAGGCTGCGAACGAACGGCAGGCAAGACGCCGTTAATATTCCAATCGGCCCAACGCGCGCTTCAGGTCGAAGTCGGCGATAAGGAAATTGTATTTCGCTTCGACGAACGAGTTTTGGGCTTCGACGAAGCGGGCCTGGGCGTCGGTCAGCTCGAGGGTGGAGGCGCCGCCGAGCGTGTAAAGCTCTCCGACGATGGTGAATTCCTCTTCCGCGGCGGCCGCGGTCTCCTCCGCGACGCCGATCGTCTCGGCCTGTTTCTTATATTCGTAGTAGGCCGTCGTAACGTCCAACGCTACGGCGTCGCGCAGCCGTTCGTGCGCCACGCGGATGGTCGCCGCCGCGGCCCGGGCCCGGTCGGTATTGGCTTTGGTCGAGAAGCCGTCGAATATATCCCACGACGCGGTCACGCCCACGGTCCACTCGTCGAAGTCGTTCCAGGTCTCGCGGGAGGGGGCGTTGACGTCGTTCCAGTCGTAGACGGCCGACGCCGCCAGCGAGGGAAACCATCCCGCCCGGGCGGACCGCACGCCGAGGTCGGCGATGCGCTTCTCGGCGTTTGTTCTGGTTACGTCGGGGCGGCGGCCCATAGCTTGCTCGGTCAGCTCGGCGGGGGAGGGTAATTCCCGCGGTTCGATGCCTTCGACTTCGGCGAAGGTGAGGTTTTCGTCCGGTTCCATACCGGCGGCGTTGAAGAAGGCCAGGCGCGAGGTTTCGACGGCCGCCTCCGCGGCGATCGACGCCGTTTCGTCAATGCCGCGTTGGACGACGGCCTTGAGATATTCCGCCCGCGAGGTAGCCTCGGATTCGTATTGCGCCGACGCGAGTTCCTCGTTCCTGCGGCTGGCCTCGAGCGAAGTGTCGGCGACGTTTTTCAAACCCTGAGCCTTCAATACGGCCAGATAGACACGGGCGATTTCGACGACCAGCGATTGGCGTTGTTCGACGCGGCCGGCCTCGCCGGCTCGAGCCGACGCCCGCCCCGACATGACGCCCCATATCAACCTGCCGCCGGCGAACAGCGGTTGGTCCAACCGCCCCTGGGCGTAGTAATAATGCAGCGGCGGCGTATAGCCGGGGATCGGGTAGCCGCCCAGGCGGAGTACTTCGCGGTCGTAGTAGCGCGAGGTGGAGTAGGACAAGTTCGCCTTGGGGAGGACGCCGCCCCACCCCTGGTAGAGGTCGGCTCGGCCGTACAGGTGCGTGGAGTCCGCGGCCACGGCCGCCGGGCTCCGCGCGAGCGCGAAGTCTATCGCCTCGCCGAGCGTAAGCTCCGCGGCGTTTGCGCCGGTGGCGACTGCAAGAAGCGCGTATATGAACGTAACGGCCTTCATAACGTATACAATACCTCTTTTAATAAATTACGCTATTTTAACAGAAAAAGTTGCTTAAGACAAGTTATACCGGAAAACGGCCCGGCCGCGTATTATAAAGACGCAGACCCGGCTTTTTTCTAATTATCAACATAAAAACCGCCCGGGAGGGCGGTTTCCATGTTCGACTCGGCCGGAGGCGCGGCGGGGGTTCGGGCGCCGCGTTAACGGAACAACGCTTTAACGCGGCCCAGGGCCGTATTCTCCACCGCCTCGCCGCCGAACGTCACGCGCATGTAATATTCGTATTTCGCTATTTTACCGGCGTCGGGGTAACCGTACGTGGGTTGGCCGTGGGCTTTGGTTGAGTAGGTGCAACGGCCTTCAAAACCGAAGCGGAAGTAGCTCATAATGCCGCCGTCGGTATCGTGGCCGTCCCACCATACCTCGATTATAAGGTTGTCCCGGCCGTTATATTGGAAGGTTTTGGAAAAATCCCAGCCGAACCATTCGTCGCCGTACGCCGGGAAGTTGAAGCGACTCGCCTCGAGCACCGTGACCGGCGTATTCCCGTCGTAGTTGTCTTTGTACGTCGTCCCCAGCGCGGTGAGCGCGGTATGGCATAGTCTCATTTTGAAATTATGGAATACGTTCGTCGTTCCCGTACCTTTTCCGTGCCACTCCCATTTGGTTATTTCCCCGGCGGGGAGGCCGTCTGATTTTAGAACCAGTCCCTGGATCCTGACGGCGTCCATACCTCAACAGCAGTCCCAGGGGCAGGTCGAGCTGCTGATAGGCTTGGGTCCGAACAATACGTACTGCCCCGCCGAGGCCGCCCCGGCGCACAATAACGCGGCGAATATTAAAGCAGCGGTTTTCACTTCCGCGACACCTCCTTCCGGTAAACCCAACCTAGTTTTTGTTTGCGGCTTTAAAGTAAGACGAACGCGACACGAAGTCAACCATAAACGGCGTCGACCGCCGGCGAGAAAGCCGCCCTCGCGGGCGGCTTCCATCTCTTTCGATTTCGAGCGGGCGCTATTTCTTTGCCTCTTCGTCGCGGCACTCGCGCGGCGGCAACTCGCCGCAGCGTATGAGGAGGTCTTCCCAGTCGCGGTCGACGTCGGCCTGAATCTCGGCGACGAGCTCGGGGTGGCCGCCGTCGTCGAAGAGGTGCTTGAAGCGCCCCTGGAACTTCAACCAATCCTCGACGGGTAATTTTTTCCGGGGTTTATAGGTGAGCTTCCACTGGTCGTCTACTATCTCGTAGAGAGGCCAGAAGCAGGTGTTGGCGGCGATGCGGGTTACCTCGAGCGTTTCCTCGGGGGCGTGGCGCCAACCGCGGTGGCAGGGCGCGAGGATGTTGATGAAGGAGGGGCCGTCGGCGGCGAGCGCCTTCTCGACCTTACGGACCAGGTCCATGAAGTTGTGGGGCGCGGCCTGCGCCGCGTACGGGATGTGGTGCGCGGCGACGATGGCGGTGAGGTCTTTGCGCCGGCGGAGTTTGCCCGGAATCAATTTGCCGTGCGGGGCGGTGGTGGTGGAGGCGCCCTTGGGCGTGGCTCCGGAGCGCTGAATGCCGGTGTTCATATAGGCCTGGTTGTCGTAGCAGATGTAGAGCATCTTGTGGCCGCGTTCCAGCGCGCCCGACAACGCCTGTAGGCCGATGTCGTACGTGCCGCCGTCGCCGCCGAAGGCGATGAAGTGGAAATCCTTGTCCAGCTTGCCCTGTTTTTTTAACGAACGGTAAGCCGTCTCCACACCCGAGATCGTCGCGGCCGCGTTTTCGAAGGCGTTGTGGATCCAGGGGACTTTCCACGACGTGTACGGGTAAAGGGTCGTCGCGACTTCCAGGCAGCCGGTGGCGTTGCCCACGACCACCGGGCCGTCGGCGGCGAGCATTACTTGCCGGGCGACGATGCCGGCGCCGCACCCCGCGCACAGCCGGTGGCCGCCGGTAAAGCGTTCTTCGCGGTGAGATAATTCCTTAAGCGTCGTCATCTATGCACTCCTTAAAAGTTCCTATTGAATTCCCTTAACGCACGCCGAGGTAGCCCACGTGCTGTTCGATTTTACCGGTTTGGGCTACGCGGAGGCCCTCTTCAAACGCTTGCTCGAGGAGGTCGGGGCCGGTGTCGCGGCCGCCGAGGCCGTATATGTAGTTTATGACTAACGGCCTCTCGGGGACCTCGAGGAGCGCGCTCCGCACTTCCATAAAACTAGGCGAGCCGAACGCGCCGAACGACGCGACGCGGTCGCACACGACGACGCACTTCGTCTTGCCGAGGGCGTCGGCGATTTCGCCGTGGGGGAAGGGGCGGAAGGTTCTCAGCTTCATCAGGCCGACGGGTTTACCCTGCTCGCGCAGTACGTCCACGGCGTAGCGGGCCGTCCCGGCGGTGGACCCGAGCGCCACCATTATGACGTCGGCGTCGTCGGTACGGTACGTTTCGACCGGGCCGTAGTGACGGCCGGAAAGCTCTTCATATTCGGCCGCGGCCGCGGCGAGCGCCGCGGGCGCGTTTTCCATACCCTCGAGCTGCTGGCGCTTATGCTCGAAGTAGTAATCGTGGAAGTCCAGCGGCCCTACCGTAAACGGTTCCTTATCCAGGAGCATGGCGTACGCCGGTTTGTAGGGGCCGACGTAATCGCGGACCACGTCTTCGGTAAGCGTCTCCACGATTTCCATGGTGTGGCTGATGATGAAGCCGTCGTACATAACCATCGCCGGCAGGAGGACGTCGTGGTTCTCCGCCGCCTTTATGCCGATGAGCCACAGGTCGTAGGCCTCTTGCGGGTTTTCGGCGTACATTTGGATCCAGCCCGCATCCCGGCCGCCCATGGAATCGGAGTGGTCGCAGTGGATGTTGATGGGGCCGGAGAGGGCGCGGTTCACGACCGTCATGGTGATGGGGAGGCGCAGGGAAGCGACGATGTAGAGCACTTCCCACATCAGCGCGAAGCCGTTGGCCGAGGTGGCGGTCATGGTGCGGGCGCCCGCGGCCGCGGAGCCGACGCAGGCGCTCATGGCGGAGTGCTCGCTCTCGACCGTTATGAGCTCGGTGTCCACGTCGCCGTCGGCGACGTATTGCGCGAACGTCTGCATCAGTTCGGTCTGCGGCGTAATGGGGTACGCGGCTACGACGTCGGGGTTGACCTGCTTCATGGCGAATGCGCCCGCGTCGTTGCCG
>CBFCYS010000062.1:0-14205 GCA_965602215.1 uncultured bacterium | reverse complement strand
AAGAAGAGCGAGGGCGAGCCGGCGGTCGAAGGCGAAACGAAGCCCGCCGAGAAACCACCCGCCGAGGCCGAAGCTAAACCGGCGCGCGTAAAACCCCCAAAGAAGAGCGAGGGCGAACCGGCGGCCGAAGTCGAAACGAAGCCCGCCGAGAAACCACCCGCCGAGGTCAAAGCTAAACGGACGCGCACAAAACCCCCAAAGAAGAGTGAGGGCAAGCCGGCGGCCGAAGGCGAAGCAAAACTCGCCGAGGTCAAAGCTAAACCGACGCGCACAAAACCCCCTAAGAAGAGCGGGGGCGAGCCGGCAACCGAAAGCGAAACGAAACCCGCCGAGAAGGCTCCCGCCGAAGTCGAAACTAAACCGGCAAGCGCGGAAGCGGAAAAGAAAACCGAGGGCAAGCCGGCGGCCGAAGGCGAAACGAAACCCGCAGCGGATTAAATCGGCAACGGAGCATGTAATAAGGACGGCCTTGAGGCCGCCCTTTTTTGTTGTACGGGTTTACCCCTACAACCCTATTTCATCCAGTTCGCCCCGGGCGCGCCGCATATTTAGTTTCGCCAGTGAGTAACTGTGGAGTGATTCGTAATAGCCGAGCCGAGCTTGCGTTAAAGCCGCCTGCGCGTCTAAAACCTCGAGGTTGGACATCAAGCCCGCGTCGTAGCGCGCTTGCGCTATCCCCAAACCGCGTTCCGCAAGTGCCACGTTCTCCCGCTGGAACCGCACCGTCGCCTCCGCCGTTTTCAAGGCGTCGTAGGAACCCCTCACCTCTACGTCGATGCCCTCGGACAGGCGAGCTTTGCTGAGCTCCGTTTTGTAAAGGTCGGCGCGGGCCTGGCGCACGCGTCCCCGCGTCGCGAAGCCGTCGAAAATCGGCCAGGAGACCGTTAAGTTCAGTATCGTCTGGTCGTACCAATCGTCGCGGAAATTTAAATTCGCCAACTCGTTCGAATACCAGGAAAATCCGGCCATGAAATATACCGATGGGTTATCGCCGGCCCGGGCTATCTTCACGTTGTCCTCCGCCAGCAACCTCGTCAGCTCGAGCTGCACCAACTCGGGCCGCCTTTCCTCGGCGACGGCCAGCGATTCCTCCAAATCGTATACCTCGAGCTCGTACGAAAGCCTATCCGTCAACGCCACCTCGGTATCGGGCGGGAGGTTCAACAACGTCAACACGTAACGCGTGGCCGCCATCCGCCGGTCCTGGGTTTGCCGTTGCACCGTTTCCAAGTTGGTTAGCTCGACACGTGCCCTGAGAACGTCGTACTCGGAAACGAGGCCGGCGTCGTACCGGTCCTCAGTCGCCTGGACGTGGCTGAGGGCGACGGCCACGCCGGTATCCGCGACCCCCACGGCTTCGTCCGCCAGTACGGCGTCGTAATACGCTTTTACTACGTTGTATACCGTATCCGAATGCATCTGGCGCAGTTGCTCGTCCGCCAACGCGTAATACGATTTCGAAACCCGGTAGGCGGTCCACGCCCGGCCGCCCTGATACAACGGTTGAGTGGCCGAAATACCCAAGTTCATATTCTCGCCGTAACCCGCGACGAACTCGATATCCTCCGGCGGGAAACCTTCGCCGAACGAATTCGCCTCGAGCAACATCGCCGGCAGGCCGAAGATCTTCGTAGCCGACGCGTCGATCGCCACTCGCGGGAACAGCACCGACTTGGCCTCGGTTATCTGCGCCGTCGCCCGGGCGACGTCTTCCCGGGCGCTTAAGTAGCCTTCGTCTACCTCGAGCGCCCGCTCGAGCGCGTCGGCCAGCGACAGCGTAACGGGAGCGCCTTGGGCAAAAGCAACCGACGAGGTACAAACGGCGAAAAACGAAAATATTCTTAAAACTCTCATTACTCCTCCGGAGCGTCGGGCCGTAACGACCGTACGCCATCCAGATAAATATCGCAGAGCATGTCGGCTCCGTCGGTAAGCTTCTCCGGGTCTCCGTACCGGAGCGTATACACGGAATAATAATGAACGAACCCCAAGAGTAAAAACCCCAGGAACCTCGCGTCGTATTCCTTTATCAGGCCGCCGCGAACGCCGACGGCGAGCTTCGCCCCCAAAATATCGCCCAGCTCGCCGATACGCTTCATCACGGCGCCGCGGAACTTCTCCACTTCCTCCGGCTGACCCACCTCGCGATAGGCCATCGCCGCGCGAAAGAAATCGGCGCGCTCCTCGAAAAAATCGAGAAATACCCGAATAACCGCTCGAGCCGCGGCCGCGGCGTCCTCCTCCTCCCCTAACGCTTCTTTCGCTTGCGCCAACACTTCGTCGAACTCGTACTCGACCAGTTCGGCGAAGAGCTCGGCCTTGGAGTCGAAATAACTGTATAACGTACCCTTCGCGAACTCCGCCTCGCGCGCCACTTCGTCGAGCGTGGCGCCCTCGTACCCCCGGGCGCCGAAGACCTTCCGCGCCGCCGTTAATATCCCCCGCCGCCGCGCCAACTTCTCACGTTCGCGTCGGCTTATTTTTTTATCGTTATTTTCCGCCAGCATAAAATAGACCGGCCGGTCGAATAATAAACTATTCGGGCCGGTTACTGAACTAAGCATAGCACAACCGGCGCCGTAATGCAATAATATAAACTATAAAAAAGGCCGGCCTCACAGCCGGCCTTATCATATCCGGAACGTATTATTTCCGGTCCAATATCTCTATCGCCGCCAACGGTTTGCCTTCCAGATACTTCAACGACGCGCCGCCGCCGGTGGAAATATGGCTTAGGCGCGCGGCGACGCCGAACTGGCGCGCGGCCTGGACCGTCTCGCCGCCCCCCGCCACCGTTACGGCGCCGGATTCCGCGATCGCCCGGGCGACCGCTTCCGTCCCGTCGGCGAAGGCCGCCACCTCGAAGACGCCCATCGGGCCGTTCCAGAAAATGGCGCCCGCGCCCACCGTGGCCGCGGTGAACCGCTGGATCGTCTCGGAGCCGATATCGACGCCCATATAGCCTTCCGGTATGGAGGGGCAGTCCACGGCTCGATAGGAAGCCGGGTCGTCCGGCGCTTTCGCGATGACGTGGTCCCCCGGTAGTTCTACTTTATCGCCGGCCTCAGCCAAAACCTTCTTCGCGTCGGCGAGGAAGTCGTCCTCCACCAACGACGAGCCGACGTCGTAACCCTGCGCTTTGAGGAAGGTGTACGCCATGCCGCCGCCTATTAAGAAGTGGTCCACCGTACCCAGCATATTGGTAACGACGGCGAGTTTCGTGCTGAGCTTCACGCCCCCCAGTACGAACACCAGCGGCCGCGGCGGGTCTTTCAGCAACTGGTCGAAATATTGTATCTCCTTCGCCAAGAGGTACCCCGCCACCGCCGGCTTGACGAGCTCGGCGACGCCGTAGTTCGACGCGTGTTTGCGGTGCGCGGTCCCGAAGGCGTCGTCGACGAAGACGTCGGCCAGCGCCGCGAGGCCCGCGGCGAAGGACGGGTCGTTGTCGGTCTCGCCCGACCAGAAGCGCGTATTCTCGAGTAGGAGGACGTCGCCGCCGGCCAGGCGGTTCGCCGCCTCTTCGGCTTCGGCGCCGACGCACGTCTCGACGAACGCCACGTCCCGGCCCAGCTTCTCGCTCAGCACCGCGGCTACGGGCTTCAGGCTCAGCTCCGGTTTGACCTCGCCCTTGGGCCGGCCGAGGTGGGAACAGATTATCACCCGGGCGCCGTCGTCGACTAGTTTCCTGATAGTAGGAAGCGTCGCGACGATACGCGTTTCGTCCGCCACCCGGCCATTATTTAGTGGCACGTTCAGGTCCGCGCGCACCAGTACGCGTTTGCCGGCGACGTCGACGTCGTCTATGGTCTTCACGTTCATAGCGTTCCTACCCCACTTTGGCGGCCAGGTCGACCAGCCGCGCGGAGTAACCCCACTCGTTGTCGTACCAGGCGACAACCTTGACGAGGCGTTTGTTTATAACCTTCGTTAGCGCAACGTCCACCGTCGCCGACGCGGGCGTATGGTTGTAGTCTATCGAGACCAGCGGCTCGTCCGATACCTCGATTATGCCCTTCATCGGCCCGGCCGCGGCGGCGCGCATGGCGTCGTTGACCGCGGCGGCGTCGGCGTCCTTTTCGACTACTACGGTCAAATCGACGAGCGAGACGTTGGGGGTCGGCACGCGGACGGCGAAGCCGTCCAGCTTCCCCTTGAGCTCGGGGATAACGTCGCCGATGGCCTTGGCGGCGCCCGTCGTCGTCGGTATCATCGAGACGGCCGCGGCGCGCGCCCGCCGGAGGTCTTTGTGGGGGTAGTCCAGGAGCCGCTGGTCGCTGGTATACGCGTGGATGGTGGTCATTATGCCGGCCTCGATGCCGAAGTTATCCAGGAGGACCTTGGCCACCGGCGCCAGGCAGTTGGTGGTGCAGCTCGCGTTGGAGATGATGAAATGCTTCTCCGGGTCGTAGTCGTCGCCGTTCACGCCCAGGACGACGGTCCAATCCGGGTCCTTGCCGGGCGCGCTGATGAGCACGCGCCTGGCGCCCGCGGCGAGGTGTTTGGACGCGTTCTCGCGGTCGCGGAACTTGCCGGTGGCCTCGATTACTACTTCGGCGCCCAGGTCCTTCCAGGGCAACTTCGCCGGGTCCTTCTCCGCCATAACTTTAAACCGGTCGCCGTCGACGACGATATCGCCGCCGTCCGCCTTGACGTCGGCGTCGAAGCGGCCGTGGACCGAGTCGTACTTCAACAGGTGCGCCAGCGTCGCCGCGTCGGTGAGGTCGTTGACGCCGACGACGTCGAAGCCGCCGCGCTCCGCCATAATGCGGAAGACCTGCCGGCCTATCCGGCCGAAGCCGTTGATGCCTATCTTAGTAGCCATATAAAAACGCCTCCTTGGAATAAGGGGAGTTTATCGATAATTGCGCGGCAATATAACAAAAATAGGCCGAAGCCGCAACGCGTAATTTCATCTCTTTGGTTTCCGGCCGGTGAAGATATAGAAGTTACCGGCACCCGCTATAAAGAAATCGCCGCGCTCCAAAGCCGCTACCATGTCTCTTCCCCGCTCCCCCCATTTATCCCACAAGCGCTCGAACTCCTCCGCGCCCCCTCCGCCGGCCAGGTAGTTTGCGAGGACTTCCTCTTTCCACTCCTCCCGCCGTTGGAAGTTTTCGACGATCATCCTCTTTAAGTGCTTTTGGACCGGCGTATCGTAGGGGGGAACGAGGAAAAATACTTTTTCGTTTTGGCGGCCGTCGATATCGACGAGGCCGAGGCGATGCATCATCTCGGGAATACGAGGCCCTAAGGCCGCGTCGCCCAGCCCTCGCGCCTTGCGGCCGAAATATATCCGCCACTCGTTCGCGGCATCTTCGACCGTTTCCTCCCAGCCGGGCACGTAAGTACTTATATAACCGTAGCTTACCGGAGAATTATCCGGCTCGTTGCACACGACGACGCCCCCCGGCCGTACGACGCGCACCATCTCCGCCAGGCATCTTTCGGGTTCCGCCAAATGCATCAAGAGTGTCTGGCAGAACGCTACGTCCACCGCGCCGTCGGCCAGCGGAACCGCGTACGCGTCGCCGCAGGCGAAGTCGAAGCCGCATCCGTTACTCTGTTCGGCGGCCCGGCGCCGCGCCTCCTCGAGCAGGGGAATTTCGCGGTCGACGCAGACTACGCGGCCGCCGGGCGAGATATACGGCGCGTACGTCCGACCGAGGTAGCCGTACCCGCAGCCGACGTCGAGCATCGTCCACCCGGCCTCGAACCCTATCCACGCCGCGAGCCGCTCGAGTTGTTCGGGCGTCCAGATGAACTTCCGCTGCTCCTCGATGATGCGGCGGTGTCGCTCGTCGGTCCAGTCGACTTCCTTGCTACTCATTTCGCCTCGCCGGAATCCCACGGACTAAGTATCTCGAAGATATAAAAAGGCCCAGATATATCGTGGGAATAATACAACGGCTCGCCGGCCGGTCGCCAGTCGCGAGTTAACGGTACGAAGATTATACCGGAACTCCGAATAGAGTATACGTCTTCACCTATCTCCAACCGCAACGCGTCAAGGCCATAGGGAGCGTCGCCGCGCCACCCGAATCCGATAACGGACGTCGGAGGAGGCGCTAACTTATCGGGGCAAACGAATCCCCCGGCACACGCGCCCCATTTCGCCGCGGCGTAGACTCCCACGCCGTTTTTCTTCCTCCTCCCCGTCAAAAAAACGCTGGTACCGGTTCTGCGTTCGAGCGGGAAATCGGTGCCCTTTTGACGCCAATAGTACGTTTGCCACCCCCAAATATTTACCCGGCGCGCGACCGTAAAAGGAACTGCGTCACCGATAACCGCGCAGAACCGGCCGCCGGGAGGCAGGGCCCCGACCGCCCGCGCCAGGAATTCCCCCGGAACCGATACCCGGCGCAACCCCGGCCGGAAGTCGATACCCGGCCATTCGTTGATAAAATAAGCCGGCCGCTCGGGCGCCCGGTGGGGACGGCTCGCGCCCAATTCGTCAAAATAAGGTAACGTTCCGGCCCGCAACCATGCCGGCGCTTCCTCCCACCAATACGGCTGTATCGAATACACGCCGTTGTCCGGCCTTCGGCTAAGTATCGAACGGTAATAAACCGCCGGCATTAAAATGTGGTGTTCGGCCAGAATACTGGCCTCGTACGGCATGCTCTTGTACGTTTCCCGCGTGAAACAATCGTACGCCCTATAGTTGGAGTGATCCGCCCACTCTCGGTGTTTTAACGCGGAATACACGGGCAAAGCGAACAGCGCCGCGCCGAAGACGATTAATACTGGGCGCCGCCCGGAGAGCGCAGCCGCTACGGCTTCACCCCCCCGGGCGGCGAACGTGATAAATAAAGCCACCGGCAAAATTAAATACGGCTCGTCGGGAAAGCCGTAGTAGGCGACGTAAGCCCAGAGGAACCCGCCGGCCGCGATCGCGAGTGCCCCGGCGACGGCCAACCATTTCTTCCTCCCGAACGCGAAGGCCGCTACGCCGGCCGCAACCAACGCGAGTAGGCCGTACTTCATCTGGAATATTATTTGGGACCCGACGTCTTTACTCAACCCCTCCCCGGTTTTGACGCCGCTCGTGAAAAAATCATACCGGGAAATATTTATTAGTTCCTGATATACTCGGGCGGCGTTCGTCAAACCCGTTTGCCCGCACAGGTCGCCGAAGACATCGTACCGTAAAACGTAGTGCAAATATACCGAACCGCCCAGTAGGAATATACCAGCCGCAACTAGGAACCCCTTCCTTCCCACGAATAGAAACGCCACCACGAGCACGGGCGCGAACATGGCAAACGAGATCCGATTACCCAACGACAGCGCGAAGACGAGAACGGCGGCCATAACGTAACGGTGGTCCCGGCGCGCAATCGCGGCAAACGCCAAGTATAGCAGTATGGCCCCCGCCAAGGCCTCGACGCCGAAGGCTTCCGGACCGGCTGCGGCCGAACTCCAGGCCGCGGGCGTTAATGCGAACGCTAAAGCTAACGGCGCCGCCACCCACCACCGAACGCCCATCACCCGCCACGCCGCATAAAGCACGGCCGCCGCCGCGGCCGCGAAAGCGGCGTTAAATACCCCGGTTACGTACGCCGGATCGGCGAAAAACAGGTGCGCTAAATAGAATACCTGGTTGACGACGGGATACCCGGGATAATGGCCGGGCGCCAGGAAACCGGGCAATACGGCGAACTCGGCGAAATCGCTCCGCCCTATAACCGGGCACAAGCGACACACGTACGCGGCCAACGCCGCCGCGAACACGCCGGCCGGGATTCCCCAAACCCTGACCCGGGCGCCAACCACCATAACTATCTCCCTCTTGCCGAGCGTAAAAACTTACGCCCCATGCCCGGCCGCCCATCCGTTCAGCGTTTACCGAACCCGTAAACCCTCGACGACGGAACCCCCGCCGCCGCTATACCGGCGTGACTTTAGTTAAAGCTCAACGCCGCGGCGAGCGTGCGTCCTTTCAACAACGCGCCCTCGGGTTCGAACGGTTTGAAAGCGACCGACATCAATACGACGTTGTCGTAACCCCGGCCTACGAAGACGAAATACTCGCCGTCGTACCCCTGACGCTCGCGCTCGTCGGCCGTATAGCGGTAACAACCCTCGACGCCGACGTCGGCCAGGCTCGCCCCGAGGGACGACGGCGCGACGTACGCCAACGGCGCGACCTCGAGCGCGGCGTTACCCGCTATGCGCTCGCCGTACGCCTTCGCGTGCGCGAACAGCAAGTCCCTATTGCCGCCGTACCAAAAACTCGCGCCCGGGACTTCCCCTTCGCGCCGGAGGCGGACCTGCGTCAGGCCGTCCGCGCTCTCCAGGAAATACTCGAAAAACAACGTCCCTTCCGGACGCGCCTCGGCCTGCGTAACCCGGTAACCGGGCGGCAACGTGAGCTCCAGGCCGCGGCCGTAGAAATGGACCGTCCCGTTTTCGTCGAACGAAAGGTCGTACGACTCGTTTACGGCGAGGCTCTCCTCCTCGCGGCCTATTTTCGCGGTTTCGCGCCGGGCGTCGCCCCAAAACTCCCTACCGAGCGGCGAATAACTCAGGCCGGCAAGTAGACATGAGCCGATAAGGCATACGAAGAGGACGACGACCACGCCGAACCAAACCAGGAATTTTTTCATTTGCATATCGAAAACGTACCTTACAAGCCGGCGCCGGCGGCGGCCAAGGCCACGACGCGGCCGGCGCCCGCGTTACGTAAGACGGCCGCGCACTCGCGTACCGTCGCGCCGGTCGTTATAACGTCGTCGAGCAGTAAGACGCCCTTCCCGGAAAAACCCTCGCGCGCGGCGAAAGCGCCGCGGACGTTCGTACGCCGCTCCTTGCCCGTGAGCTCCACCTGGGGCCTGGTATATTTCGTCCGCGCCAGGCCGCGGCGCCGGAATTCCAAACCGGTAGCGGCCGCGACGAGGGTCCCGATTTCTTCGGCCTGATTGAACCGACGCTCGCGCCGCCGCCGCGGGTGAAGGCGTACCGGGACCAGGGTGTCCAGTTCGTAACGGACTATGAGCGCCCCGGCCAGCGGCTTAACCGCCTCCGCCAGCAACGGCGCCATCCTCTTCTTGTCGCCGAACTTTAAAAGGCGCACGGCCTCGCCGGCCGGCCCGTCGTACGGGCGCGGCGCGAAATGCGGCCCGTCGCCGCCGCCCAGCGAACATGCCTCCCGCCAACCGCGCGGGAGCGGCGCCGTCATACCGTCCCGGCACGCCGGGCACAGCAGCCGGACGCGGCCGTCGAGTTCGGCGCCGCACGCCCGGCAACGCGACGGGAAAACTAGCGACTCGAGGCCCAGGACGATATCCGACAGTAGACCCGTTAAAGCCCCTCCCGCCGCCGACCGTTCCTATTTCCCGGCGAGGTACGCGTCGATGCCCCGCGCCGCCTGTTTGCCGGCGCCCATGGCCGAGATGACGGTCGCGCCGCCGGTTACGATATCGCCGCCGGCGAAGACGCCCGGGACGCTCGTCATCCCGGTTTCCTCGTCGACCTTTATAGTACCCCATTTCGTCAGCTCGAGCTCGGGCGTCGTCTCCGGGATAATGGGGTTGGGGTACGTCCCTACGGCGACGACTACCATATCGCACTCTATCTCGAACTGAGACCCTTCACACCGCACGGGCCGACGGCGGCCGCTCTCGTCAGGCTCGCCCAGCTCCATCCGGCAAAGCTCCATACCGCGGACCCAGCCGTCGTCGGTACCCAGGACGCGGTCCGGCGTCACGAGGAAGTCGAATTGTACCCCCTCCTCGCGGGCGTGGTGGATTTCCTCGATACGCGCCGGCATCTCTTTCTCGCTGCGGCGGTAGTAAATGACGGCCTTCTCGGCGCCCATCCGAAGTGAGGTGCGCACCGAATCCATCGCCGTATTGCCGCCGCCGATAACGGCGACGTTCTTGCCGGCCCAAATCGGCGTATCGTATTCCGGGAACTCGAAGGCCCGCATCAAATTTATACGCGTGAGCCACTCGTTGGCGGAATATACGCCTATCAAGTTCTCGCCGGGTACCTTCATCCAGCGGGGCAGGCCGGCGCCGGTGCCGATGAACGTCGCATCGAAGCCGAGCTCGTCGAATAACTCTTTAATTGTGAATACTTTACCGATGACCATGTTGCACTCGACCTTAACGCCCAGGCTCTTAACGTATTCGACTTCCTGGTCGAGGATGGCCTTCGGAAGGCGGAACTCCGGGATGCCGTACCGGAGGACGCCGCCCGTGGCGTGGAACGCCTCGTACAGCGTGACGTCGTAACCCATACGCGCGAGGTCACCCGCCGCCGTCAGGCCCGCCGGCCCCGAGCCTACGATCGCGACCTTCCTGCCCTTGGCGGGCGCTATCTCGGTGGGGGGCGCGACGTTATGTTCGTAGTCGTAGTCGGCGATAAAGCGCTCCAGGCGGCCTATCGCGACCGACTCGAACTTCTTGGCCAGGACGCACACCTTCTCGCACTGGTCCTCTTGAGGACATACCCGGCCGCAAACCGCCGGGAGGTTATTGTACGCCTTCATAATCCTGATCGCCTCGGTGAAATCCTCGGCGGCGATGGCCTCGATGAAGCCGGGGATGTCAATTTCAACCGGGCACCCGTCGATACACACGGGCTTTTTACACTGTAGGCACCGACGCGCTTCCTCGACCGCCGTCGCGACGTCGTAACCGTAAGGGACCTCTTTATAATTGTGTATTCGTTCCGCCGGCGGCTGTTCCGACATGGGGTGTTTTTCGGGGATGATTTTCTTCTTCTCAGGTTTTTCCTTGTTCCCGTTTCCGGCCATCACTTTGAACCTCGCTCCTTCTCGAAACGCTCGAGGGCTTGTTTTTCCTGGGGGACGTAACGGCACTGGCGCCCTTTCGCCTCTACCCAATCGACGGCGTGCCCGTCGAAGACGGGTCCGTCCACGCACGTGAACTTCGTCTCGCCGCCCACCGTAACGCGGCACGAGCCGCACATTCCGGTCCCGTCAACCATAATCGTATCCAAACTAACCAGCGTGGGCAGGTCGTACTCGGCCGTTAGCTTGCATACCGCTTGCATCATCGGTATGGGCCCCACCGCCAGACAGGTATCGAACTTCCGGCCCTCGTCGAGCAATAACTTCAGCTGGTCCGTCACGAAGCCGTGCAAGCCGTACGAGCCGTCGTCCGTCGTCACGAAAACCTCGTCGCTGTGGGCCCGCATTTCCTCCTCGAGAATAACGAGGTCTTTGCGGCGCGCGCCGATGATGGACACGACGTAGTTGCCGCCGGCCTTGAGCGCCCGGACCTTCGGGTAAATGGGCGCGATGCCGAGGCCGCCGCCCAGGCACGCCACGGTCCCCAATCGGCCCAGGTCCAAATGCCGCCCGAGCGGGCCGACGAAATCGGATATCTCGTCGCCCTCCCGGAACGTCGCCAGTTGAAGCGTGGTCTTTCCGACCTTCTGGAATATGATGGTAACGGTCCCCGCATCGCGGTCGAAGTCGGCGATGGTAAGCGGGATCCTCTCGCCCGTGTCGTCCAAGCGCAGGATAATAAATTGGCCCGGTTCGCATTTCCGGGCGATGTGAGGCGCCGCGATCGCCATACGCACCGATTCCGACGTGATGTCGTCGCGAGCAAGAATCTTAAATCCCATCTGGTACCTCTACTCCTTTGAATGAACGGTTATCCGGGCCGGCGTTCAGGCCGAAGGTTGCTCCTTCCGGGACAGGGCCCGGTAGAAATCGTATCCGTACGACGCCGACGAAACTATAATCGCCGCCAAGACGAGCCACAACAGCAGCGTCGCGAGCCACCCCGCCGCGGTCAGTACGACGGCGACAGCGTAACAAACCATGAGCCCGGCCGCGGCCTTGCCCCAAAAATTCGACGATATTACGACGCGCCGGCGGGAAATCACGAGCCACGCCGAAATAACTATGACTACGTCGCGCGCCACCGCCACGGCGAAGATCCACCACGGCACGCCGTACTTCAATACCAGAATTACGCCGACGCCGGCGATGACAATCTTGTCCACCACCGGGTCGAGCTTCTTGCCGAAGTCCGTTATCTGCCCCAACGCCCGGGCGACGAGGCCGTCCAAGATATCGGTCAAGGCCGCGGCGACCAGGAAACCGGCCGCGACGCCGATAAGTTCTTTACGCCACAGGAAATAGGCACCGACCGCCGCCAGCGGCAGCCGCGCGAGCGTGAGCAGGTTCGGGACGTTCCAACGCGACGCCGCCGCGCTCACGGCGCTCCGAAGACGACGGCTATCTCGTGAGCCGCCGATTCCGGGCTGTCCGAGCCGTGGACGGCGTTGCGCTCTATGGATTCGCCGTACTTACGCCGTATGGTACCGGCGGCGGCCTGCGCCGGGTCCGTCGCGCCCATTAGCTCCCGCACCCGGGTAATAGCGGCGTCGCCGGCGAGGACCGTCGCGACAACCGGCCCCGACGTAATATACTCGACCAAGCTTCCGAAAAAAGGCTTGTCGCGGTGCACGCCGTAGAAGGTTTCGGCTTTCGCGCGCTCGAAGCGCTGCAGCTCGAGCCGCTCGAGCACGAACCCTTCGCGCTCCATAACGGCGACGATTTCGCCCGCCAGGCCGCGCGCCACCGCATCCGGTTTTATCATGAACAGCGTCTTTTCCATAAACCTCTCGCGTTATACGATGTCGAAATCGGCTACCGCTTTCTCGCGCGCGGATGCCGCTTTGCGGGCCGCCTTGAAACCCGCTTCCAGAGCTTTACGGTTCACGTCCAGCGCCGATTGGGGGATCCGCTGCTCGAGCGCCCGGGTCGCCGCCTTCTTCGAAACCACGCCCTTGAGTTCCACCAGCGCGCCCAACGCTACGACGTTGGCCACTATTTCGCGGCCCAACTTCTCCCGAGCTATTTCGGTGAATGGGATGAGGTAGAAGTCGGGGTACGTCACCGTCGTGACGAACGTCGCGTCCGCTATAAGCGTACCCCCTTCCGCCAGGGCCGAAGAGTACTTGTCTACGGAGAGCTGGTTCATAGCCACGAGGATGTCGAGGTGGTCGGGCTTGGGGAAGACGATGTCTTCGTCGGATATGATGACGTCCGACCGGCTGGCGCCGCCCCGGGCTTCCGCGCCGTAACTTTGCGTTTGGATGACTTTCTTTTTATCGTACACGGCCGCGGCGTCGGCGAGTATCAAACCCGCCGTCAACAACCCCTGGCCGCCGTAACCGGCAAATCTCACTACAACCATTATTTCGCCCCCGCGGCGAGGTCGGCTATCAACTTATCGTATAACTCGGTGAATTCCGGGTAGTCGTGGTCGGCCAAGACACCCGTTAGCAACTTGCCTTCCAACTCCTCCGGTTTCGTCTTGGCCGCGGCCTTGACGTTCACCGTGTTATCACGCTGCCAATATAACATCTCCACCGGCGATTTGAACTTGTTGAACCGGCCGTAATACGTCGGGCACTGCGATACCACTTCGACGAAAGCGAAGCCCTTCTTTCGTATCGCCTGCGCGACGAGTTTCTCGAGCTGGCGGGCGTAATACACGGCGCCCCGGGCGACGAAGGCCGCGCCGGCGCCGGCGGTAAGGTCGCACAGGTCGAACGCGCGCTCGAAGTCGCCGTAGCGGGCGGTGGACGCGAAACTCCCCTGGGGAGTCGTGGGCGACGCTTGCCCTCCGGTCATGCCGTAAATGTTGTTGTTTATACATACCACGGTCAGGTTGATGTTCCGGCGGCAGGCGTGGATCAAATGGTTGCCGCCGATGGCCGCGACGTCGCCGTCGCCCGTAATAACGATTACTTCCAACTCGGGGCGAGCCAGTTTAATCCCGGTGGCGAACGCGATCGGCCGGCCGTGCGTGGTGTGTAGCGTGTTAAAGTCGACGTATATCGGCATGCGGGAACTGCACCCTATGCCCGAGACCATAACGACACCGTCGCGGTCAAGCTCGCAGTCGGCGATGGCGCGGATAACGGCACCCATGGCGGTGCCGATGCCGCACCCTGAACACCAGATGTGGGGAAACTTTTTCTTCTGACGCAGGTACTCGTGCATCAGTTCCGAAGGGTTAAGTTCGCGGGCTGTCTCCACTAGGTTGTTCCTCCCGGCCGGGCGAGCTCGGCGATCACGTCCAGAATCTGGCGCGGCGTGATGGCCTCGCCGTCCACGCGGTTAATAGGCACCACCTGGGTGCGGCCGCAAACGGCGCGGTCGAACTCGCGGACCAGCTGACCGAGGTTCATTTCCGGAACGATGATGGCTTT
>CBFCYS010000061.1:0-14276 GCA_965602215.1 uncultured bacterium | reverse complement strand
TCGTTCAACCATAAATCCTTCCACGTGCCGCAGGTGACCATATCGCCCCACCAGGAGTGGGCGAGTTCGTGGGCGAGAAGGTGGTCGCCGTTGTGGTGAGGGCCGATGTAGCTGGAGCGGATGAAGGTGCAGGTCTGGTTTTCCATCCCGCCGAAGTTGGTCATATTCACCGCGGCCACGCCGTACCTCTCGGCCTTGAACGGGTAATCGCCGAATTTGGCGGCGAAGCAGTCGAGCATGTCGAGTTGGTGTTCGAAGAAGGTGGGCGCGGCGGGGGCCTGGTTCGTGTATACGTAATAATTAACCGGCATACCGCGCCAGGTTTGGTTGAAGCTGGTATAGTATTCGGCGCACGCGATGGCGACGAGGTATGTCGCTATCGGGTAGCTATGTACCCAATGGAAAAGGTGGCTGTCGCTGCCGACGGGTTGGGTCCAGGCGAGGAGGCCGTTGGAGGCCACGTGCCAGTCGTCGCGGACCGTTATGTAGAGCTCGACGCCGCCTTCGGCCTTGTCGGCCGGGCGGTCGTTGCAGGGGAACCAGTTGCGGGAGTAGCTCATTTCGGTAGAGGTGAAGACGCCGCCGGTCGTGAAGAAGAAGCCGTTACCCGGCTTGCCGTTGTATTCCACGTCGACGTCGAAGTCCTCGCCGTTGGCCATAGGCCGGTCGAGCGTGACCGTCAGAAGGCCGTTATTGTGGGCGAACGTCAGCGGGGTACCGGCCCGCGCAACGCGGGTTACGTTGAGCAGCGTCGTGAAGTCGAACGAGAACGTCGTGAGCGAAGCTTCCTTGCTCCGCACGCGCGTCGTCGTCTTCGCGTCCACCGTGAGCGCCTCGTCGTCGATGGTCATCGTGATGGTATATTTGCGAACGTCGTAGTTCCCCGACGCTTTAGACGGGAGCGGCAGCCCTCGGCCTTGAGGTTCGAAGAGGTGGCCGTAGAACAGCTCGTCCTGTACGTCCGGTAGGTAGGTGGGCGGCGGTGCGGCGGCGGCCGCGACGCCCGCGGATACGAACGCGACTATGAATATTTTAAACGTTGACATAGGTTTCTCCATAACTCGTTAAACATCGTTTATCGGTTCGGATTTTGCTTGCATACTATAATTATAGTTTAAATATGGGAATTGTTCCAATATAAAGTCGGGCCGCCGGTCGACGGCGCGGTAGAATATAATTTCTCGAATAGATCCGGCTCAGGCGGGGTGTTTGGTGTCGCCGTTTCGGCCGGCGATTACGAGCCGGTTGACCACCGCGGCGGTAGGGTGTACGGCCAGGTAAATGAGCGCGACAAGCGGCGCGTATTCCCAAAAGAGGGTCGCGAACGCGCAAAGCACCATAACGGCCATCCGCGTCCCTTTGCTCGCGAGCGTGGGCCTGGCGGGAAGCTTCAGCCCCAGCTCGCCCGCTCGAGCGCCCGTATAACTAACCAGGTTGGAGGCGACGACGGCCACGGCGCCGAGCGCGAGCACCGCCGGCAAATAGACGGCGTACGGCGGCGGCGTCCGAACGAGGTATATCACCGTGCCGAGGACCATCGCGCCGTCGGCGACGCGGTCGAGCACCGAGTCGAGGAGCGCGCCGCCCGGGCCCGACGTCCCCTTCAAGCGCGCAAGCTGGCCGTCCACGCCGTCGAGGATTTGCGCGGCGGCGGCGACGAGGCCGGCCTGCCAGCCGTACCCCAACGCGAAGACGACGCCGGCGGCGGTACCGGCGACGGCCGACAAGGCCGTCGCCATCCATGGCCTTACCGCCGGAACGCGGTTGAGCAATAGGCTAACGGGCGCGCTGAGGTAGCGCTTTATCCACCGCAGGACGAAGCGGTCGGTGGCCTTGTTGCGCCAATCGAGCGGGCGTCCGTCCCATGATGCGGGTCCGTCTACCATAGGTCGTCGGCCAACGTTTCGTAATCGGGGCGGTCGCCGGCGAGGTACGCGTTTACGGCGCGTTCGGCCAGCGGCACCGCGAACTCGTCGAGGAAGCGGCGCACCGCGTCCTCGTCGTAGGGGACCGCGCCGTCCGCGTCGCGGTAGTTTTGGCTCAGGACGCACTCCAGCTGGCTCTCGCTCTCGCGCCGGTCCGTACCGACGATTTCCTCTATTTTGGCTCCCGACGAGACGTGTCGCAACGGCAGCGACAGCTCGACGTCGAAGCGGGAGAGGAGTTCGACGTACGCGTCCAGCGCCGTCGGTATCTGGTTGAGCTTGACGAGGCCGCCGTGGCTCTCGCGCTCGCCGGCGACGACGACGCGGCATCCCGTCATCTTTGCGAGCGGGACGCGCACGGCGTGCAGGTAGACGTGGCAGCCGATGCAGGGGGTATAGAAGCCGAAGCGGCGGTACTGGGCGAGGACGTACCGGCCGCAGAGCAGCCGCCACAGCTCCGGCGCGCCCATGACGACGGGCGCGAGGACCTCCACGCCGGCCTCGACGCCGCGTAGCCGCTCTCGCAAATATTCGATTTTTTCGAAGGGCAGTCGCCAGTTGCCGTACTCGGTCCCGGTGTAGGCGACGGTGGGGAGGAAGAGGTCGTGGTCGGCTTCCGCGGCGCGTACGGCCGCGGCCAGGCTGTCGCGGCCCGCTACTTCCACTACCGCCGGCTTGGCCGCGGCGCGGAGTCGTTCCACCGTTTCGGCCGGGAGCATCCACGCCGGAAAGGCCGTCGCAAGCTCGGGTTTATCTATAAATATCTCGCGGTAGCGGGCGTCCATACGCGTATTTCCCAACCCAGCGCCGAATTATAAGTAACGTGGCGTAATTATGCAAACGGAGCTTTTACGTAGCCCAGGGCTTCGTTCACCACGTTAGGAAAAAATACACCAGTACGTGGCCCACGAAGCCGGGCCAAATGCTGCCGGTCCGGCGGCGCAGCGTCAGGCTGAGAAAGCTAACCGCGAGGGCCAGGCCTATGAAGGTCGCCGCCTCGAGCGCGTTCAGGCCGGGGACGAGCGGTGCACACCAGGCCGTGCCGCCCAACGCTAAAATAACGACCAGCGCGTGTTTCCCGCCCGCGCGCAGCCGCGGCCCGGCTATCGCCGTCGCGAAGCCGTATACGAACCCCGGCCACATCAGCTCCCACGCCAGCGGCCCGAGCGTGAAGAAGAGCGGCCCGTTTCCCGCGAACGGGCTCGAGTAGAACGGCCTAACGTGGTTAACGGCTACGGCGGCCGCGACCGCGCCGGCCAACCCCGGGTATCCGTAGAGGGGCCAGCCGGCCCCTTTCATCCGGGGTACGCCTGCGCCGGCGAAGCGGGGTAGTACGAGGGCGCCGACCCCCAGAACGAAACAGTGGATGATATCTCGTACGGCGTCGGCGTTTATAGCGTACGATTGGTAGAAGCGAAGGCCTTTTATCCACGCGTACGCGGCGACGCGCCACACGCCGTAGCCGTACGCGAGCGCGGCCGCGAGCAGCGCGCCGACGGCCAGCGCCCGGGCGAGAGCGATGGCGTATTCCCGGTAGGACCTCGAGCCGTGGCCTGCGTTCACGCCGTGATTCTATAATAAAACGGGCTCGGGTTGCAAATGATACGTGAGAGGGGGTTAAGAACCGGTCATCCGGTTCGCGAGGTAATGCGGCCGGGTTTTGACCTGGCGTTGCGCCGGCGTTTAGGCGTCGACGTCGAAGTTTCGCCCGAGCGGGCCGGCCGCTTCGTCGCGGCGGCCCACCGGCGCCTACGGAACCCCTTGACATCCGGTCGCGGTTTATTTAGTTTTGAGTATCGCGGAAGGGCGACGCTATGCCCCGGCGACGTATGATGGAAAATAATCCGAATAATAAGGAATCACTGTCTCCCCGCGATCGCTCGTTGGTCGAGGAGTACTACGAGCTATCGCATCGGGTCCTGCGCCTCGGCAGCCGGGGCCTGCCGCGGGGCGAATTTTTACGCGGATTGTTTACTTTGCTGATGGACTTCTCGGGTTGCGACGCGATCGAGTTCCGCCTCCGTGACGGCGGGTTCTGCTATTACGCCGAAAACGTCGGCGGCGCGAGTTCGAACTTCCGGTTCGGCATAATCGACGGCGTACGTACCGAGGAGGGGTTGGTTCTGCCTTGCATTGACGCCGACCTCCCGCTCGAGCGGTTGTACTGCGACCTGCTCCGGGGGCGCCTCGGCCGCGGCGAGCCTTATTCCACGGACGGCGGCGCGTTTTGGACCGGCGACGTTTCCGCGACGCTCGTTCGCCCCCCCGAGGCCGACGGCGCGGCCCGGGCGGCCCCCCTAAAGCTCCCCGGAGATTATCAGTCGTTGGTCGCGGTTCCTTTTACCGTAGGGGCCGATGACCTGGGCCTGCTCGTGTTGAAAGCGCGCCCGAAAAGTTTCTTCGGTCGTACGGAGGCCGAATTTTTCGAAGGCGTGGCCCAAAATGTCGGCGTCGCCGTCGCCGACCGCCGCACCCATTGGGCGTTGGGCGAGCGCGTCAAAGAGATGACGTGCCTTTACGGCATTGCCGAGATAGCCTCACGTCCCGGGATCTCGGCGCGAGAGGTTTACGAGGGCGCGGTACGGCTGTTGCCGCCGGCGATGCAGTACCCCGACATCACGGTCGGGAGAATCGTGATCGACGGAGAGGTTTACTCGAGCGGAGAGATGGAAGACACGCCGTACAAGTTATCCGCGGACGTAGTCGTGGACGGCGTGACGCGCGGGGTCGTCGAAGTGCAGTATAAAGAGGCGAAATTGGATTACGAGCCCGGCGTCTTCCTCCGGGAAGAACAGAACCTCCTCGACGCCATAGCCCGCCAAATAGGCCTGGTAATCGAGAACCGTATGGCGGAGGACGAACGGGTCCGATTACAGGAGCAGCTTCGGCACGCCGACCGGCTGGCCACGGTAGGCCAGCTCGCCGCGGGCGTCGCGCACGAGTTGAACGAGCCGCTGGAGATAATCCTGGCCTTCTCCCAGCTCGTAAACGAGAACCCGGATCTACCGGAACAAATGGCCCGGGACCTCGAAAAAATCCTGGCGGCCTCGCTCAACGCCCGGGAAATCGTCAAGAACCTCCTTATCTTCGCCCGCGAGATGCCCACCATCGAGAGCACGGTCGATCTCAGCGAAATAGCCGCCGAGGCGTTGTCGTTTCTCGAGCCGCGTTTCTTGCACGAGAATATCGAATGCGTATTGGAAATCGCGGGGAATATACCGCCGCTTACGGCCGACCCGGGCCAACTTGGCCAGGTCGTCGTAAACCTGGTCGTCAACGCCGTCCAGGCGATGCCGGAGGGCGGAACGCTCACGGTTCGGGCGCGGGCGGACCTCGAGTACGCTTACTTGGAGGTGGAGGATACGGGCATCGGTATACCCGACGACGTTAAACGGAGTATATTTCTACCGTTCTTTACCACGAAAGAGGTGGGGAAGGGGACCGGCCTCGGCCTTCCGGTCGTTCACGGGATCGTGACGGCCCACGGGGGGAACGTCGACGTCGAAAGCGAGCCGGGGCGGGGGTCCCGGTTCGTGGTCAGGTTCCCGCTTCGCCCGCCCGGGGGAAAGGAGGACAGCGGTGGCAACGGCTAACGAAGGCCGGGCCCGGCTCTTGATCGTCGACGATGTGCCGGAAATTCTGGAAGCGCTGCAGCGCAAGTTGGACCGGCAGGGGTACGCCGTATTTACGGCGCCCGGAGTCCCGGAGGCGATACGCTTGCTGGACCAGACGGCGGTCGACGTCGTGATTACGGATATGAAGATGCCGCGGGTGTCGGGCCTGGAGTTGATACGATACATACGCGAGAACCTCCCCGACACGGAGGTTATGATGATTACCGGGTACGCCTCGGTTCCGGACGCGGTCGAAGCGGTGAAGACCGGCGCGGAGGAGTATCTGGCGAAGCCGTTTACGGACGGGGAGCTGTTCAGCGCGGTGAGGCGCGTCCTCGAGAAGCTCGAGGCGCGGAGGATGACGGAGCGCCGGCCTCCCGAGGCGAACCTCTCCCGGTACGGCATCGTCGGCGAGTCGGCGGTCGTGCGGAAGGTTTTCGGGGAAGTCGAGAAGGCCGCGGCGTCGAACGCCACCGCGTTGGTAACCGGCGAGAGCGGTACCGGCAAAGAACTCGTCGCCCGGGCCATCCACTACGTGAGCGCCCGGGCCTCGGCACCCTTCGTCCCGGTAAATTGCGGCGCGGTCCCGGAAGAGCTCTTGGAGAGCGAACTTTTCGGCCACGTTAAGGGTGCCTTCACCGGGGCGCGCGAGACGCGGGCCGGCTTTTTCCAAACCGCCGACGGCGGGACCATTTTCCTCGACGAGATAGGCGAGACCAACCTCTCGATGCAGGTCAAGCTCCTCCGCGTCCTGCAGGATAAGGAAATATACATGGTGGGCTCGCGCCGGCCGCACCAGGCCGACGTCCGCGTTATCGCCGCCTCCAATAAAGACTTAATGCATCTCGTCAATAAGGGTGCGTTTCGCGACGACCTCTATTACCGCCTTGCCGTTCTCACTATCGAAATCCCCCCGCTTCGGGAGCGAGGCGACGATATATTGCTACTCACGAACTTCTTCATCAAGAAATATACCGAGGAGTTGGGGAAGGTCGCGCCCCGCTTTTCCGACAAGGTCATTAACATCTTCCGGGAATACTACTGGCCGGGGAACGTGCGGGAGCTCGAAAACGTTATCAACCGCCTGGTGGCGATGACCGACGCCGACGTAATCGACACGCCGGACCTGCCGTCGCTGATGAGGCATCGCACGGTGAAGGAGGCTAACCTGACCCGAACCCTGGACGACGTGGAAGTGGAGTATATACAGAACGTCCTGGCGTCCGTCGGCGGCAACAAGACGGAGGCGGCTCGCATCCTCGGGATTAACAGGAAGACTTTGGCGAAGAAGCTGAAGGAGACTGAAGCCGAGGGGGGCGAAACGCGAGAATGACCGCGTAAATTTTACCCGGCGGTAATAATTTACTCGTCGGCGAAACGCGTAAAACGCCCGGCGGCCTGGAAAGGCGGCCGTTTAAATTTAAACCGGTAAGAGCCTAAGGGTTTCATTATAAAAGGCTTACGCGTTGGATTACCAGGGAGTTTTTACTTTGTGAAAAATGGCACGCATTTTGCATATTATAAAGGCAGAAGTTCCTATTAGCGGACCTAAAAAACGAGGCAAAGGAGAACGATATGGCCCGCACCAAAGGGAAAGTGGCGGGCGGGATTGGCGAGAGCGTTGTGACCGGGGGTACCGCGGAATACCTCGGGATTTGTTCCACCTGCAACGCCGCTCCCGATTGCGCCCACCGGATACGAAACAGTGGCGTGGCGATTTGGGATTGCGAGAACTACGACGACCACGTAGATATCAGTAGTACCGAGCTCAACGGCGGCCTGTCGAGCGTCCTGCCGGCTCCGCGGAAGTCTCATCGCCCGGAATTCGACGCCATCGAATACAAAGGCCTATGTGAGAATTGCGAAAAGCGCGACGAGTGTACTTTCCCGCGGCCTGCCGGGGGCGTGTGGCACTGCGAGGAGTACGAGTAGAGAAGGCCGACAGCTTGCCGAACGCAACCTCTCGTCGAGGCGCGACGTCGACCTAACCAGGAGGCGAAATGCAAACTACTAAGCCGCCCGGGGAGAATCTCGCCGGGGCGAAGACGGGTGCGCCCGGAACGTATCGCGGGATATGTTCCACCTGTATCCACGCGCCCTCGTGCGCTTACCGTTTACGAAGCGCCGGCGTTGCAATTTGGGAGTGCGACCTTTTCGAGAGCTACGATACGCCGACGTTGACCGAGGTCGTCGACCGGTACGGCGGCCGGCGCGGCGCGGTCATCGCGATGTTGGAGGAGATACAGGCCAAGTACGGGTATCTCCCCCCGCGCGCGCTTCAGGTAGTGGCCGAGAGCACCGGCGCTTCCATGGTCGACGTATACGCCGTCGCGACGTTCTACAAAGCGTTCAGCCTGAAGCCGCGAGGTAAGCACCTCGTTTCCGTATGTTTGGGGACGGCGTGCCACGTGCGGGGCGGCCCTGCCGTCGCGAAAGAATTCGTACGCCACCTCGGCATCCCTGCCGGCGAGACGACGGACGACCGGGAATTCACTTTGGAAACGGTAAATTGCCTCGGCGCGTGCGCGCTCGGGCCGGTCGTGGTCGTCGACGGCCACTATTTCCCTCACGTCGGCTTAAAGGACGTGGAAGATATCCTCGCGCATACCCGTACCGGCCTCGATAAAGTAGAGGTGGAAGGGGACCGGCGTATCTTCCCGATCGAAGTTAATTGCCCGCGGTGTAACCACAGCTTAATGGACCCGCACCATCTCATCGACGGCCACCCCGCTATCCGCGTCACGGTGTCGCACGGCCATACTCACGGGTGGTTAAGATTATCGAGTCTCTACGGCAGTTACAAAGTCGAGGCCGAACACGAGGCCCCGAAAGATGCCGTAGTCAATTTCTTTTGCCCGCACTGTCACGCCGAGTTGCGGGGCGCCGCGGCCTGCCCGGAGTGCGGCGCGCCGATGGTGCCGATGATAGTGCGAGACGGCGGCGTCGTCCAGATTTGTTCGCGGCGCGGTTGTAAAGGCCACATGTTAGACGTGAGCGGGACGGCGGTAGCATAACGGCTGGGCCCCCGGCGTTACAAGGAGACGTTAGCTGATGGAAAAACTGTTATCCGTAGACGAGTTCGCGGATTTTCGTAGCCGGGTATTAAAAGAAGCCGAGGATGAAACGGAAGAGCTGACGTTGGTCGTCAACGCCGGGACCTGCGGCCAGGCCAGCGGCGCCAACGACCTCATACGAGTGGCCAAGCGCGATATTCTGGAGAAAGGTCTGACCGAGAAGGTTCGCCTCCGCATAACGGGTTGCCACGGCTTCTGCGAGATGGAGCCGTCGGTGCTGGTGGAGCCGGGCGGCGTTTTTTACCCCCGGGTCGGCCTCAACGATATGTCCCGGTTGGTAGAGGCCGTCGCGGCGGGCGATGTTCTGGAAGACCTCTTGTACGAAGATTCGGCAACCGGCGAAAAAATACGGGCCGAGGCGGACGTTCCCTTCTTTAAAAAACAAGTCCGGACGCTTTTGGGCCAGAACGAGAAGGTCGACCCCATACGGGTTTATAACTACGTCGAGAACGGCGGATACGCTGCGTTCGTAGAAGTTCTCCGTCGGGGCGACCGGGAGTGGGTGGTCGAGGAAGTCAAGGCTTCCCGGTTGCGCGGTCGCGGCGGCGCCGGATTCCCGACGGGGTTGAAGTGGCAGATGCTCGCCGAGCGGCGCAACGGCGACGGGAAGTTCGTCGTATGCAACGCCGACGAGGGCGACCCCGGCGCGTATATGGACCGGAGTCTGCTGGAAGGCAATCCCCACGCCATTATCGAGGGGATGCTCATCGGCGCCTACGCGACGGGCGCCGACCACGGCGTCCTCTACGTCCGCAACGAGTACCCTCTCGCCATTAAGCACCTTATTATCGCACTGCGCCAGGCCCGGGAACTCGGCTTGTTGGGAGAGAATATCCTCGATTCCGGGTTCTCGTTCGACCTCGAGCTGGTGCGCGGCGCGGGCGCGTTCGTGTGCGGCGAAGAGACGGCGCTGATGCGTTCGATCGAGGGCAAGACGGGCGAACCGCGGCAGCGCCCGCCGTACCCGGTCGAGAAGGGCATCGACGGGAAACCCACCGCCATAAACAACGTCGAGACCTGGGCCAATATCCCGATAATTTTCCGCCAGGGGGCCGAGGAGTTCGCCAAAACCGGTACGGAGAACAGTACGGGGACCAAGATCTTCAGCCTGGTCGGCAAGGTTAAAAATACCGGCCTGGTCGAAGTCCCGATGGGTATGACGATCAACGAGATCGTTTACGACATCGGCGGCGGCCCCTCCGGCCCCGCGAAGATAAAGGCCGTGCAAACCGGCGGCCCGTCCGGCGGTTGCATCCCGGCTTCCATGTTCGACCTTGCGGTCGACTACGACAGCCTGGCTAAAGTCGGGTCGATTATGGGCTCGGGCGGGATGATCGTCATGGACGAGACCACCTGTATGGTGGACATCGCCAAATACTTCATGTCGTTTTTGAAGGATGAATCTTGTGGCAAATGCTTCACCTGTCGCAAGGGAACGCAGCGGATGTACGAGCTCCTCGACGACATCACGAAGGGGCGCGGGACGCCCGAACATCCCGAGTTGCTGGAGGAACTCGCGCTGGCGGTCAAGGATACGACGATGTGCGGCCTGGGCAATTCGGCGCCCAACCCGGTATTGACGACGCTGCGGTATTATCGCCACGAGTACGAGCGGCATATTTACGATAAACGGTGCGACGCGTTCGTATGTAAGGACCTGGTCGGGGCGCCCTGTCAAGCGGCGTGCCCGCTGGGAACCGAGGCGTGGCGGTACGTCGCGCTTTTGGAGAAGGGGGATTACGACGGGGCGTATCAGGCCCTACGGCAACCCAATCCGCTCCCCTCCGTGTGCGCCCGGGTCTGCAATCACCCGTGCGAGGAAAAGTGCCGCCTGGGTACGACCGGGGAGGCGCCGGTGGCTATTCGGGCGCTGAAACGTTTCGTGACGGACCGCGCCGACCCGGCGACGTACGAGCCCGCGCGGGCGGCCGACGCCGACGGCAAGAAAGTGGCCGTCGTGGGCGCCGGCCCGGCCGGCCTGGCCGCGGCCCATTATCTTTCGCTCGCCGGCCACCACGTTACTATTTACGAGGCGGAGGCGAAACCGGGCGGCATGCTGGTCGCCGCCATTCCGGCGTATCGCCTCCCGCGCGACGTCCTGGCGGCGGAGATAGACGCCCTGCTGGACGACAACGTTACGCTGGAGCTGAATACGGCGCTCGGCCGCGACGTAACCCTCGACGGCCTCCAGGGAGACGGATACGACGCCGTATTCCTGGCGTTGGGGGCGCATCGCAGCCGGAAGCTGGACGTGCCGGGCGAGGAGGCGGAGGGCGTATATCCCTCCATGCGCTTCCTGAAAGCGTTTAATCTGCACGGCGAGAGCCTCGCGCGCGGCCGCGTCGGCGTCGTCGGCGGTGGGAACTCGGCCGTGGATGCGGCCCGGGTCGCCGTGCGGCAAGAGGGCGTCGAGAACGTAACGATATTCTACCGCCGCACCCGGGATGAAATGCCGGCGTACGACGAGGAAATAGAGGCCGTGCTGGACGAGGGCGTCGAGCTCGTTACGCTCGTTTCGCCCGTCGAGGTCGAGCACGCCGAGGGTTGCCTGGCCGCCGTGAAATTCATAAAGAACGAACTCGGCGCGCGCGACGCCTCCGGCCGGCGTAGGCCGGTCGCCGTCGCCGGCACCGAGTACGTCGCGCCGCTGGATACGTTGGTAGTGGCGATAAGCGAGGAGCCCGAGACCGAAGGGGTCGGGCCGGACGTGGGCGTCACGAAGTGGGGAACGGTCGAGACTAATCCCAAAACCTTCGAAACCAACAGGCCGGGCGTTTTCGCCGGGGGCGACGTCGTGCGCGGCCCGAACACCGTCGTCGAGGCGCTCGCGGACGGCAAGAACGCCGCGGCCGTTATAAGCCGCTACTTCCGGGGTGAGGACCTGACGGTCCCGGCACAGGTGCGGTTGCCCGAGATTTACGTGCCGCCGGCGGAAGAGGCGGAAGAAGAGACCCCGGCCGCCGCCCGGGCGGCGATGCCGCACCTGGAGGCCGAAAAGAGGACCGGGAATTTCGCCGAAGTGGAATTGGGTTTAACGGAAGGCGCGGCCCGATGCGAAGCGCGGCGGTGCTTGCGATGCGACCTCGAGTTCACGCAACCCGAAGGTGAGACGGGAGAAGTCGTCGCGGTAGGAGAAGAGAAGGCATGATAAAGTTTAAACTTAACGGCCTGGAAGTCGAAGTGGAAGAGGGTACGACCCTCCTCGAGGCGGCCAGGTTCTACGGTTTTCCCATACCGACGCTTTGTTATAACGAGGGCCTGTCGCCCTACGGTGCGTGTCGGCTCTGCGTCGTCGAGATAGGCGAGGGGCCCCGGGCGAAGCTGGTTTCATCCTGCACCTATCCGGCCCAGGAGGGGTTGAAGGTGCGGACCGCTTCCGAGCGCGTGCTCCGGGCCCGGCGGATGGTGATAGAGCTGCTCCTGGCGTCGTGCCCGCAGTCGAAAACTATTCAAGACATTGCCTCGGCCCACGACGTGCGGCAACAGCGCTTCAAGCAGGAGTACGAGGACTGCATCATGTGCGGCCTGTGCGTGCGGATGTGCGAGGAACAGATGATGGCCAAGGCCATCGGCTTCCGCGGCCGCGGCGAGCGCCGGAGCATCGGCACGCCGTTCGATATCAAGTCGGACGAGTGCCGGCTCTGCGGGGCTTGCATGTATATATGTCCGGCCTGCCAACTCCGCTGCACGTACACGGAACCCGAGAAGGCGATATGCGGCGGGTGCGCCAACCTCGCGCCGCCGTGCGTAGAGAAAGAACAATTCCACGATATGATGTGCTATATGGACCCGTGCGTCGCCTGCGAAATAGAAAAAAAGTAATTCTGCGAAAGGAGTCTACGGATTATGTCATTGTCCAGGGTTAACGCCTCGGCCGCTACGCTGACCAAGAACCGGACCGAAGATTCTATCGTTCCGCAATCCGGAATGTGCGTTACGTGCGTCGACGGCTGCATCGGCATGTGCGAGATCGGGAAGTCGGCCTACCGCGGCCACGAGGTCATTTACCCCCAGCCCTTCGGCGTCATCACCACCGCGGCCGAAAAGGCCTATCCCGTGGATTATTCACACTTCAACATTATGGGTACGGCCGTGGGCGCGCACGGCGTGGAGGCCGACAGCGATAAGGCCATCTTCCCGGCGGTCAATACCGAGGTCCGGCTGGGCCACGACAACGGCCTAAAGTTCCGGCTGCCGATTATGATCCCCGGCATCGGCTCGACCAACATCGCCAAGAACAACTGGGAAGGGTTGGCCATCGGAACCGCGCTCGCCGGGACCGGCCTAACCATCGGCGAAAACGTCGTCGGCATGGACCCGGAGAGTAAAATAAAAAACGGCCGCGTCGTCGATACGGTGGACCTCAAACGGCGGGTGAAGCTGTTCACCGACCACCAGCGCGACGGCTACGGCGCCATCGTCGTCCAGGCCAACATCGAGGACACCCGCCTGGGCGTCCAGGAATACGCTATTGAGAAGCTGGGGGCGCAGTGCGTCGAGCTCAAGTGGGGCCAGGGCGCCAAGGACATCGGCGGCGAGGTGAAAGTCCGCGACCTCAAGAAGGCGCAGCTGCTGTACGAGCGCGGCTACATCGTACTGCCGGACCCCACCGACCCGGACGTTATCCAGGCTTTCGAGCGGGGGGCGTTCAAGGAGTTCGAGCGCCACTCGCGCGTCGGCATGGTTACGGAGGAATCGTTCGCGCAGCGGGCGGAAGAGCTGCGTAAGGCCGGCGCGAAATACGTTTTCCTGAAAACGGGCGCGTACCGGCCGGCCGACCTCGCCCGGGCCGTCAAGTTCGCCTCCAAATACAAACTGGACCTATTGACGGTGGACGGCGCCGGCGGCGGGACCGGTATGAGCCCGTGGCGTATGATGAACGAGTGGGGCATGCCGCCGGTTGAAATCCACTCGCTGTTGTACCAGTACACCAAGCGCCTCGCCGACAAGGGCGAGTACGTAGCGCCGCTGGCCGCGGCGGGCGGTTTTACGTTCGAGGACCAAATCTTCAAGGCGCTCGCTTTGGGCGCGCCGTTCGCCAAACTTGTCGGCATGGCCCGCGGCCCCATCGCCGCGGCGATGGTGGGAAAGACGATAGGCCGGACGATAGCCGAACATCAAATCCCGGTCTACGTCGAGCGGTTCGGCGATACTATCGACGAGATCTTCGTGACCGCGGCCGAGCTCCGCAAAGAACTCGGCGACGACGAGTTCGAAAAGCTGCCGCCCGGCGCGCTCGGCCTGTATACCTATTACGAGCGATTGGGACAGGGCTTGCGCCAGCTGATGTGCGGCAGCCGCAAGTTCGCGCTGGAGTACATCGCCCGCGACGACCTGGCGGCGTTAACGCCGGAGGCCGCGGCGATCAGCGGGATAACGTACGTCATGGACGTCGACCGCGAAGAGGTCGAGACGATACTGGACGCGTAGCCCCTGGAGCTGATATGCCGTAAAAAGAGGCGCCCGTTTTCGCGGGCGCCTTACGTATTCGGCGTAGCGTCGGTACGGTTAAAGATATTACGATGGCGGTAGCTCAATGGGGCGACGTTTGTTGGCCGGCGAGTAGTCCGCCACGTACGGTGTTTCTATACCGTATAAAGATACGTTACCCGGGGGAACGGGACCGGGTACCATAATGGATTAAAGATGACGCCCTTTTTCTT
>CBFCYS010000060.1:0-14404 GCA_965602215.1 uncultured bacterium | reverse complement strand
ATGTGACATTATTACTTGGGAGCTACTTGTGCCATTATTATATGGGAACCACAGCGTGCCAGCGGAAACTTGACACGGAACGCTAAATATGTTATAAGTATAGCTTAAAAAAGGGAAAAATATGTTTGCAGTTATTCGTTTTAAAAACCGTCAATACCGTTTACGCGAGGGCGACGTCGTGGCGTTGGATAAAATCGACGCCGACGTAGGCTCCCAGCTCGAACTCGACGAGGTCCTGATAGCCGGCGACGAGGACGGCGTGGACGTCGGTAACCCCGTGCTGGACGGCGCACGCGTCACCGCCGAAGTCGTGGGCCACGAGCGCGCGCCCAAGGTGGAGGTTTTTAAGTTCAAACGCCGTAAGGGGTACAAGCGGTTACGCGGTCACAGGCAGCCGTATACGTTGGTAAAGGTTTTATCGGTTACCAAGCAGTAACGACGTCCCGGCTCGCGGCCGGCCGTAATATCGGAGGTAAGAATGGCCCACAAAAAATCAGGCGGCTCATCCCGCAACGGGCGCGATAGCCCCGGCCAGCGCCTCGGCTTGAAGGCGTTCGGCGGCGAGTTCGTTACCGCCGGGGCGATAATTATCCGGCAGCACGGTACCCGTTTCTACCCGGGCGAAAACGTGGGCATCGGAAAAGATTATACGCTTTTCGCGAAGGCCGACGGCCGCGTTGAGTTCGTCATGAGGAAAAAGCGGCGCGAGATCCACGTCGTAACCCAGGTCTAGACGAGTACGCGTAAACGTTCGAAACCACGGGATATCCCGGCGGGTTGAAAAGCGCTTAGCTTCACGGCGTAACCGCACTCGCCGGGTTTGTTGTGTTTATTGACGAGATCGAGACCGAAATCCGGGGGGGCGACGGCGGCGACGGCGCGGTCTCGTTCCGACGGGAGCGGTTCGTGCCGCGGGGCGGCCCGGACGGCGGCGACGGCGGCCGCGGCGGCTCGGTGTACGCCGTCGGCGACCCGGCCTTGCGTACGCTCAATCACCTCTCCGGCGTGGAAGTCATAGCGGCCGTGCGGGGCGGAGACGGCGCCGGTCGGAAACGAGCCGGCCGCGCCGGCGAAGACCGAAGGGTGCGGTTGCCGTTGGGGACGGAAATCCAAACGTCGGAAGGCGAGACGCTGGGCGAGATAATAGGCGGGAGCGACGAGTTGTTATTGGCCCGCGGCGGCCGGGGAGGCCGGGGCAACGTCCGGTTCGCGACGCCAACGCTTCAAGTACCCCGTTACGCCGAAAAGGGCGGGGCAGGCCGGGTCCGCCGCGTCCGCTTTACGCTGAAGATAATAGCGGACGTCGCTCTGGTAGGGGCGCCGAACGCGGGTAAGTCGTCGCTGTTGGCGGCGATGAGCACGGCGCGTCCCAAGGTGGCGGCGTACCCGTTTACGACGCTGGCTCCCCAACTGGGCGTCGTGGAAGTAACGCCGGCGGAGACGTTTGCGGTAGTCGAAGTCCCCGGTTTGTTGGAGGGTGCCGCCGGGGGGCGCGGTTTAGGCTTGGATTTCTTAAAACACGTGGAACGGGCGAAGGTGTTGGCGGTGGTCGTCGACGTTGCCGGCGCCGGGCCCGCCGCCGACTACACGACCGTAATGGCCGAACTGGGCCTTTTCGACGCGGACCTGACGTCGCGGGTGAAACTCGTGGTCGCGGCCAAGGTGGATTTGCCGCACGCCGGGGGCGCGTTGGAAGACCTCCGGGCGGCCGCCGACGCGGACGTCATGGCGACGTCGGCCGTTACCGGCGAGGGCGTGGCGGCGTTGAAGAACGCTTTTTGGGAAATAGTGGAAAAATATGATCATTCAAGGGCTTAATCGCGAAGTAACCGTTGCCAACGAGCGGTACCACGTTCAAACGGAGAACGTTGGCGATAATTTAATAACGCTGATTTTCAAGGGCGGCGCCGTCGTGGCGCGGGCCAAACAACAGATAGGCGCGCTGGAAGGTCCCGATAGAACCGAGAAGCTCCGGCGCCTTATGCGGAGTCAACACGAGTTGATGATCAATAAACTCCGGGAAGGCGAGTTGGTCCCGATTTCCGTGGAGGAACAGCACGCGGTGGACCGGGAAGAGAAAGACCTCATCGCTAAATTCCTGGAGGAATGGGCCGAGGAAGAATAGGTAATCCCGGAACACTTATAGCCGCCCGGAGGGGCGGTTTTTTTTAAGGCCCGGCCGGGACCGCGTCCCCGTCGCGGCCGGGTCGGCCTTTCGGGGGAGAGGGGGGGAAGGTTCCGGTTGTATTAACGCGACAAACGGTTTATAATAACGATGGCTTATGATTTAAGGGAGTAAGCGTGCGTCTTTTGATTATCGCGTCGGAGGTACCGTACCCGCCCACCGATTCGAACCGCGCGGTGGCTTTCAACCTCCTGCGCCATTTCCGCGACAAACACGACGTTACGTTGCTCGCCATGACGTCCGGCGACACGCCCGAGGACGTGGCGGTCGTCCGCGATATGGTGCGCGAGTTGGTATTGGTGGATCACGAAATTTCGAAGACGCCCCTTAGGCGTCTATGGAGTATGCTGACAATTTGGCCTTTCGGCGTATTGATATACCGGAACCGTAATTTCGCTTCGGCCCTGGAAGGGTTGCTCCACCGCAAGCGTTTCGACGTTATAATCGGCGGCCATATTAATATGGCCCAGTATACGCTCGAGGTCCAACGTACACCCAAAATTATCGCGCCGTTGGATGCTATTTCGCTCTATTATAAACGCCGCCTCGGCCTGCCCCTCGACCCCGCGTCGTTCGTCTACTGCCTACTGCAATATTGGAAGGTCCGGCGATACGAAAGGCGGACCTACCCTCGGTACGACGCCTGTGTATTGGTGGCGCGCCGCGACGCGGAGGTTATACGCGAGCTGTGCCCCGGCCTCCCTATTTATTTCGCCCCGTCGGGTACCGATATCCCGCCGGACAAGGAAGTCGCGAAAGAGGCCGGTTCGATCGCGTTCTCGGGCGTTATGGATTATCCCCCCAACGTCGACGCCGCGGCGTATTTCGCGAACGAGATATTCCCGTTGGTGCGGCGAGAAGTCCCGGAGGCGAAATTCCACGTGGTGGGCAAGAACCCGAACGCCGAAGTCCGGGCGTTGGGCCGGCGCGACGGCGTCGTCGTTACGGGAACCGTGCCGGACGTTAAGGAATACCTGAGGCAGGTGCAGGTTTACGTGTGTCCCATGCGGCTCGGCGCCGGAATGAAGATGAAGGCGCTGGAGGCGATGGCCGTATCCCTGCCCGTGGTTTCCACCACCCGCGGCGCGGAGGGTATGGACTTCGTCGCGGGCCGGGAGTTCATCGCGGCCGACGAGCCGGGCGAATTCGCCGCGGCGGTCGTTCGCCTTTTGGGCGACGATGGGTTGCGCGAAGAGTACGGCCGGTGGGGCCGGCGGGCGGTTGAACGCAGCTATACGTGGGAAACCCATGCCCGGGCGTGGGATGAGATAATAAATTCCGTCGCCGCCGTGAAGAGGTACTAGCCGGCGCGGCGTATCACTCGACGTTCTGAACCTGCTCGCGGATTTGCTCGAGCAGGTCTTTTATTTCAATGACGGTGGACGCTACGTGGGCGTCTTGCGCCTTGGACGCGACGGTATTGGCCTCGCGGTTCATTTCTATCGTCAAGAAATCGAGGCGACGTCCCACCCGGCCGCCGCCGGCGACGGCGTCGGCGAAGGCCCGGAGGTGGGCCCGGGTGCGGACGATTTCCTCGCTAACGTCGGACTTTTCGGCGAACAGGGCCACTTCCGCCTCGAGGCGCGATTCGTCGATCGCGGCGTTCGACGCCAGCTCGGCGACGCGGGCGGCGAGCTTATCGCGGTAGGCGGCGGTTACTTCCGGCGCGCGGGCGGCTACGTCGTCGACCAGTTTTCCTACCCGTTGCAGCCGCTCGTCGAGGTCCGCGGCGAGCTTCGCCCCCTCCGTTTCGCGCATCTCGACGACCTGGGCCAGCGCGGCCTCAAGCGCGGCCACGACGCTTTCGGTAAACGCCTCTTCGTCGCGAGCCTCTTCCTCCACAATCAGGAACCATTCCGACGAGGTAAGCGCTTCCGCCGGGAAGCCGCCCTTCACACCCAGTCCGTGCCGCAGCCGTTCGAACTCGTTTACGTATTCGCGGGCGAACTCGACGTCGGCTCTGACGCGTTTGGCCGTCGGCGTCGTGCCTCGCACGGCCACGTTCAGGTGTACGGAGCCGCGGCCGAGTTTTTCGCCCACCAGGGCCCTGGTTTTAAGCTCCAACGAGCCGTACTCGCGCAGGCCCCGCACGACGACGTCCAGGTGCCGGCCGTTTACGGTCGTAACCTCGACATTAACGGAGCCATCGCCATAGGGCGCTTCGCCGCGGCCAAATCCTGTCATCGATTTCAGCATAAGCAACCTCTCCTGTGATTATTTATGTTATCACTACGGCCAGGCCGACGCAAGGGTATACGGCGCCGCGTTTTACCTTCAACCGGCGCCTGATTTGTGTTAATATACGTTCCGGCTTATGAAAACGGCCATTATCAATTACAACCTTCCCCGCCAACTTATCGCGCAGGAACCGGCCCCCGAGCGGGACGCGTCGCGTTTTATGGCATGCCGGCGGGACGGGGGAGCACCTTCGCACGGTACATTCGCCGATTTCCCCGGATTATTGCGGGCCGGGGACGTTTTGGTTATTAACGATACGTCCGTTTATCCGGCGCGCCTTCTGGGTTCGCTGGACGGCGCCGAGGCCGAGCTGCTGCTGCTCAAGAAGTTGGCTTCCGGACGGTACCGGGCGTTAGCCAGGCCGGCGCGACGGGCGGGCGTTGGCGCGCGATTCGCCTTCGGCGGCGACGGCCTGGTGGCCGAGGTCGTCGGCGTGTTGGCGGGGCCTGAGCGCGTCGTCGAGTTTTTCGGCGTCGACCACGTGGAAGCGGCCGTAGACGCCGCCGGCAGCGTCCCGTTGCCGCCGTATATTAAAAGGCCGGTGGGTACCACCGCGCAGGACGCCGAACGATACCAGACGGTGTACGCGCGACGCCGCGGTTCCGTGGCGGCTCCTACCGCCGGGTTGCATTTCACGCCCGCTTTGCTGGGACAAATCCGCGCGGCCGGCGTCGACGTAGTCGAGATAACGCTCCATATATCGTACGGTACGTTCAAACCTATTCGCGCCGAAGCTTTCGAGGAGCACGAGATGGAGCGCGAGGAGTTGAACGTGAACCGCTCGGCGGCGCGGGCGATAAGCGCGGCGAAGTTGGAGGGGCGGCGCGTCGTGGCGGTGGGCACGACGGCCGTCAGGACGCTCGAGGCCGCGGGAGACGACAGCGGCGTCGTGGCGCCCTTCCGCGGCGAGACGGATTTGTTTATCTACCCCGGGTACCGTTTCAAAGTAGTGGACGCGCTGCTGACTAATTTCCACTTGCCGCGATCGAGCTTGCTGGCGCTGGTGGCCGCTTTCGCGGGCGTCGAGAACGTATTAGGATGGTACGCCGCCGCCGTCGAGGAAGGTTACCGCTTCTACTCGTACGGCGACGCGATGTTTATATACTAAGGAGCGCATATCGTGAGTAATACTATTAAAATCGTCGGCGTCGCCGTCCTGGTCGTCGCTTCCGTCGTGTGCTTCGCGCTGGGATGGGTGTGGCCGGGGGTCGCGCTGGCGGCTCTTACCGTAATCGTTTTCGTTTGGGCGGCGTTTACTTTCCAGCGGCCGGTGTTGAAAGTAAGAAGCGCCGAGCTGACGCTGAAGCTCCTCGACGCCGACGGCAAAGTGGCCCGTTTCGAAAAGCAGCAGGAACTCGTGCCGATGGCTAAGCCCCTCGCCGACATCCGTGACAGGAATCTGTTTACGAAGGGACGCTTGGACGATTTCGACGTCTCGCCCGGCGAGATCGGCGAGAGGATGAGCGTCGGGAAATATTACATTATCAAAGTGGTATTCAAGCCGCCGCTGGCGCCGGGGGTGCCCGTCTCGCGTAAGTTGGCGTACAATATTTACGAGGCTTTTACCGGTGACGACGTCTCGTTTATGTTCGTCGGCGATTACCCGACCGACGAAGTGGTGTTCCGCGTCGAATTCCCGCCCGGGCGGTTGCCCCACCGGGCGCGGGCGTACGTTAAAAAGGAGAACCGCGCGTCCAAACCGGCGGATTTACAACGTTCGCCCGACGGCGCCGTGCTCGAGTGGCGGGTAGGCCGGATGAGGGCCGGTTCGCAGTATCACGTGGAATGGACTTGGTAGCGCGGCCGGCGACGTTTACTCGGCCGCGACGCCGGTGGGCATGTTAACGCGTTTAATCGTTAAAACCTCGTCCCCCAAAGGGGAATAACAAATTATTTCTTCCACCTGGTCGTACGCGACCCACAACCTGCCGCCGCCGTCGACGTCGAGGGCGGCCACGCTTTCCGGTTCCGGTATGGAGCCGGTTATTTTTTCGGTATCGGCCGATATCTTAACGATGCCGGCGTAGTGGGTCGCGACCCAGACGTTCCCCCGAGCGTCGTCGACCGCGAGTTGGGCCGGCAGCTCGACCCCGGTCACCTTTCGTTTAAGCCGCCCTTCGCTGTTTATGGCGAAAACCCTGTTGTTGCGGTAGTCGGCAACCCATACCAATTCGCGGGCCGCGTCGTAGGCCAGCGCCCGGGCCTCGTTCACGCCGCTCATGTTTTGCTTGGTTTCGCATTCCGGCCCGACCAGGCTCAGCGTCCTGGTGCCGCCGGCTACCCACGCCGAGCAGTCGGCGAGCGCGGCTACGGCGAACGGTTCGTGGAAGGAGCCGGAGCGGAATACTTCTTTCCCGGATGCGTCGTATTTCGCGACCTGGTGGCCGTAGAAGTCGGCGACCCAAACGGAGCCGTCCCCCGGGCCGAGGGAGATCGAAGGTTCGATGGGCCGCTTTTCGAGGATATATAGGCGAAGGTTGCTCGTTCCTATGGCGGGGGCGTGGGCGGCGTCGCGGATGAGGAAGGCCTCTTTTTCGGCGTCTATATCGAAGCAGACCAGGCTGTAGTCGTACGCGTCGAGGAACCACAGGCGGCGGCGTTCTGCGTCCAACACCAACGATATAGGCCGTCGGTAATTATCGTAGTCGCGTACGAGTTCGCCCTCGTCCGTATATTGGCGTAAGCCGCCTTCGTAGCCTACCCACACCGCGGCCTGGGCGGCGCCGGCGAAGATTATAAGGGCCGTGATCGCTGCTCGGTACATCTCCTCCTATTCTAAGTGCGGAGCGAGCCGCCGTCAATTATTTTCTTGGAGGATTTTTTCGCGAAGGCCCGCGACGAACCGGTGGAGATAGTGTAAATTGTGTAAGGATACGAGGCGTCCGGCCAGGTGCTCGCCGGCGAGAAATAGGTGGCGGAGGTACGCGCGGCTGAAGCGGCGGCAAGTGTAGCAATCGCAACCTTCGTCCAGAGGGCGCTCGTCGTCGCGGTACGACGATTGGCGAACGTTGGCGCGGCCTTCGGCGACGAGCGCGGTCGCGTGCCTCCCTTCCCGCGTCGGCACGACGCAGTCGAACATATCGACGCCGGCGGCGACCGCCTGCACGATGTCTTCGGGGCGGCCCACGCCCATGAGGTAACGTATTCTATCCGGGGGAAGTAGCGAGGCCGTGAAGGCCGCGTATTCGGCGGTTTGGGCCGGTTCCTCGCCGACCGAAAGGCCGCCGGCGGCATAGCCGAAGAAGTCCATCGCGACCAGGTCGGCCGCGCTGCGTTCGCGCAGGTCTTTGTAGAGCGCCCCCTGGACGATGCCCAGCAGCCTTTGCGCGGGCGAGTTGTGCGCCTCGCGGCAGCGCGCCGCCCACGCCGTCGTGAGCGCGACCGCCTTTTCGGCCTCTTGGCGACCGGTGGGATACGAGGTACAATAGTCGAAGGCCATTATGAGGTCCGCGCCCAGTTGTTCCTGGATGTCGGTCGCGACCTCGGGCGTGAGGCGGAGCAATTGCCCGTCGACGTGGGAGCGGAACGTCACGCCGTCGTCGTCCACGTCGCGCAGCGCCGCGAGGGAGTGGATTTGGAAGCCGCCCGAGTCCGTAAGGATGGCGCCGGGCCACGACATGAATCGGTGGAGGCCGCCCAGCGCCGCCACGACCTCCGCGCCCGGGCGTACGTAGAGGTGGTAGGCGTTCGCGACCAGGATGCTCGTCCCGGCGGCCCGCAGTTCTTCCGGCGCAAGGAGTTTGACCGCCGCCTGGGTGGCCACCGGCATAAAGGCGGGGGTCTTTACGACGCCGTGGGGGGTCGTCAGGAGGCCGGCGCGGCCCGTCGGGCCGGCGGCTTCGACCTCGAACGAGAACGAGTCGGGCATGGGCGCGCTTTACGTACCCTCGTGGGTGCGTATGGAAGGAAGGTCTCTTTCGAAGAGTTGGGCTACGAGCCGGACCAGCATCGACGCTCCCTTGTGGGTGAGGGCCAGGAGCTTCTCGAACTCGACGTCGGCGAAAGGCCGCTCTTCGGCGGAGGCCTGGATTTCCACCAACCGGCCCGAGGCCGTGATGGCGCAGTTCATGTCCACCGCGGCGCCGCTGTCCTCGACGTACGCCAGGTCGAGCAGCAACCTGCCGCTGACGATGCCGGCGGATATCCCGACGATGACTTCGGCGAGCGGGATTTGGCCGCTCTCGTCCGTGATGTGGGCCGCCGCCAGGGCGTCGCGGAGGGCGACGTAGCCGCCGGTGATGGCCGCGGACCGGGTGCCGCCGTCCGCTTGGATGACGTCGCAGTCGACGACGACGCGCCGGTCTCCCAGCGCCGGCAGGTCCGTTACGGCGCGCAGGCACCGGCCCACGAGCCGCTGTATTTCCATCGTGCGGCCCGGCGGCCGGCCGGTCCGTCCCTCGCGAAAAGACCTTGTATGTGTGGCGCGGGGTAACATAGAATATTCGGCTGTGACCCAGCCCCGGCCGGCGCCCTCGAGCCAGTTGGGTACGCCGGTCTCTACCGAGGCGGCGCAGATGACCTTCGTATCGCCGACTTCTATAAGGCACGAACCTTCGGGGTGTTTTATATACCCGCGGGTTATTTTAACGGGCCGGAGTTGGTCCGGTCGGCGACCGTCGGAGCGGGGTTTATCTACGGGCATGAGTACCTCGTTCCTTTTCGCGCGTAACCTTTCTAAGGAGGTTAAAATGAAAGCCGAAGTCTATATGGTTAAAGGCTTGTCCTTCGTCGGCAAGGCCGACTCCAATCACTGGCTCGCGATGGACGGCCCCGTCGGCCTGCAGGGGGCCGAGGCCGCGTCCCGGCCTATGGAGCTGCTCCTTCTCGGCCTCGCCGGCTGTACGAGTATGGACGTCGTTTCCATACTACTGAAGAAAAGAGCGCCCTTGCGAGCGTTCCGGCTCGAGGTCGACGCGAGCCGGGCCGAAGAACACCCCAAGGTTTTTACGGCGATACATCTGACGTATTATCTCGAGGGCGAGGGGCTCAAGGAGAAGGACGTAATCGAGGCGATTAGGCTTTCTCAGGAAAAGTATTGCTCGGCGTCGGTTATGTTTTCGAAAACGTGCGAGATTACGTACGAATATAAAATCGAATAGCGGCCCCGGTTATCGGTAAACGTTCGCCGGTCGGTAAACGCCCTAGCGGAGCGAAGCCCGGCCTATCTCTACGCGCTCGGTGTTGCCCGCCATGTCGGGCCAGATGATACGGCCCACCCGCTCGAAATCCTCTACAACGTCGGTTACGAAGAATCGCGGCCTGGGTAAAGCGTCTCCGGTCCGTACTTCGCCGCGCGCCGCGAGCAATTCGCGGGCCGCGGTGGCGGTCGTTTCGGCGGAGTCAATTAACGTGACGCCGGCGCCGGCGACCTCGGCCAGTACCGGTTTCAAGACCGGGTAGTGGGTGCAGCCGAGTATCAACGTATCTATTTCCTGCTCGAGGATGGGCGCCAGATACTCCTGGGCCACGGCCTTAACGATCGGCCCGTCCGTCCTGCCCTCTTCGACCAGCGGTACGAAGAGCGGGCACGCCCGGCTGAAGACGGTCGCGCTTTTGTCGAGGGCGGCGACGGCCCGGGCGTACGCGCCGCTCTTTACGGTGGCGCGGGTGCCTATGACGCCGATGCGGCGTAAATCGCTGGCGCCCAACGCGGCGCGCGCACCCGGCTCGATAACACCCCACAGCGGCGCGTCCACCATCTCGTCCAGGGAGTCGAGCGCCGTTGCCGACGCCGTGTTGCACGCTATAATGACGAGCTTGGGGCGGAAGTGAAGAAGGAATTCGACGCATTCGCCGGCGAAGCGCTTGACGGTGGCCGCCGATTTCGAGCCGTACGGGACGCGGGCCGTATCGCCCAGGTATATTATTTCCTCGTGCGGGAGGGCGCGGTTTACCTCGCGGGCTACGGTAAGGCCGCCGACGCCGGAGTCGAAGATAGCGATGGGGGCGCCGGCTGTCATTTCTCGGACCGTTCCTCGGGCGGGGGATAGACGTAGCGGCCGAGTTCGCCGTAGATGGGGAAGGCCGAGGCGACGTGGCCGCCTTCGCCGGCCAGCGTCCGGTGCGCGCGGCCTTCGACGAGGATAACAACGCCGTCGACCTCGGCGACGTTGGCGGTAACGGTGCGGTAGAGCGAGTTCAGCGCGAACAGCTCGCCGGTCGAGCCGAAGCGTTTCGACCGTATGTGTTCGTCGAAGTTGAGGAGAGCCACGTCGTCGCGTATGAATACCGACTTCAATTGGGCGTCGGCGGGGATAGTAGGCGAGAGGGCGGGCGAGCGCGGGCCGCCGATAAGCGCGGCGACGACGAGGCGGGCGCGTTCCTCGGGGGTTTCGGCCGGGCCGACGTCGTGCCGCTCGGCGACCAGTTTCGTATATTCCTCGTCGGCGAAGAAGATATCCGCAACCTCGGCGTCGGGCGCCGGCGTTTCCTCTTCTTCGGCCTTCTTCGGCGTTATATGTGAAAGAATCACGCCGCGGTAGCGGTAAGCGCCCCAGACGAACGCCGTCAGCGCCCCCAGCGCGATAACGGCCGTGGCCGTCTTCCAAAACCTACGCGAGTCGTTGTTAACCATTTATAGGATTACTGGCCGAAGAGCTGCGGCCCCTCGTCGCCGGGCAAAGGTTCGGCCCCCTCTTCTCTCCCCATCTGCCCGGCCGCGGCCAGGCGGTCCCCGAAGCCGGCCAACGCCCGGCTCGCTTCGTCGTATTTGTTGCCGGCGTCGCGGAAGTGTTTGCCCGTTACCCGGAACAGCTCCTGGAATTTGTTAAGCTCGTCGGACAATCGGCGCAGCTCGGCGACCACCGCCGCCGCCTTCCCCTCGAGCGCCATCCCCTGCAGGCCGAGCGCGACCGTGACGAGGTACAGGTATACCGTCGACGGCGAAACGGGGAAGACCCGCCGGCCCGCGCCGTATTCGTAGAGATCGGTATCGGCCACCGCCGTTTGGTAGTAGATATTCTCGGACGGCAAGTACATCAGCGCGAAGTCGTACGTCCCGAGGTCCGGCCGGATGTATTTGGCGGCGATGTCGTCGATTTTACTTTTAACCGCCCGGGCGAAGTCCCGCCGCAAGCCGGGCCGCTCTTCTTCGGGGGCGTTTATCATGCGTTCGAAGCTCTCCAACGGGAACTTCGCGTCCACCGGTACGTACCGGTCGCCTATTTTAACCGCGAAATCCACGAGCGAGCCGGCCAGCGGGAACTGACGGCGGAACTGCGAAGGGGGCAGCAATTGGGCGAACACGTTCTCGAGGAGGATCTCGCCGACCGAGCCGCGAGCTTTGGGAGGCCGGAGCAACTCCTCGAGCCTTTTTATATTCTGGCCGAGCTCGATTACGCGGCTCGACGATTCGCGGATCTCGCCCACGCCCTGCTGGACGGAGGTTATCGTGTCGCCCGCGCTGGCCAGTTGTTGGCTTATGCTCTGAGTGGTGTTGGCCAGCAGATTGGTGAAGCTGTCGAGACGAGCGTCCATCGTCTGGCGCAACGCCGTAACGTCGGCGGCGCTGGCGCTCGAGCCCTGCGTCCGGGTGACGTTATCCTCCAGGCGGCGCAGCGAGCCACGGCCTAGCCACAGCGCCGCGGCCACCGCCAAGAGTGCGACTACGACGACGACTGCTATCAGGATTTCTATTCCGCTCATAATCGGGTGTTAACGGCCTCCGGCGCCCATTTTCTTCTCGTACGCGTCCTTGTATTCTTTTATTCCTTCGAAGACTGCCTCCGCGGCCTTTTTCTGCCACGCCGGGTCGTTCAGGAGGTCCTCTTCGCGCGCGTTCGAGATGAACGCTATCTCCAACAGGATAGACGGCATTTCGCAACCGACGAGAACGAAGAACGGCGCTTGCTTGACGCCGCGGTCGCGTAGGCCGAGGTTTTTAATCAACTTATTCTGGCAGCAGTGCGCAAGCTCCGAAGACTCCTGGAGGTACTCATTCTGGGCGAGCAGCGAGAGGATGAAGTTAAGGCTGGCCGGGTCGGCGGCGAGGTTCGGGTTCTCGGCGAGGAAGTCCTGGTTCTCCGCTATAGTGGCGGCGCGTTCCCAGTCGTTCCTCGATTGAGATAGGAAATAAGTCTCGGTCCCGCCGACCTTGGCGTTGAGGACCGCGTTGTTGTGGAGGTCAATAAAGAGGTCGGCGTTGACGGCGTTGGCCAGGCCGGTGCGGTCGCGCATGTAAACGTGGCTGTCGTCGATGCGGGTCAGAACGACGCGGACGCCGAGTTTATCGCGCAGCAGGCGGGCGAGGCGGAGCGAGATGTCGAGGTTGACGTCCTTCTCGAGCGAGCGGTCGGGCCCCTCGGCGCCGGTGAAGCGGCCGCCGTGCCCGGGGTCGATGCATATAGTGTCAATTATCGTCGGCGTGGTGTCCGGTTTTATTTCTTTGGCCGACGTCGGGAATTCGCCCTTGGCCGCGACGACCGGTTTTTCCTTTATCGGTTCCGGCGTCTTCTCAGGGGTTTTAGAGGTCGTAGCCTTTTTATATATTTTGAAAAATATTTGCGGCGGGTTCTTAAGTACCTTGCCCTCGTAGTTTTTGGCGCCTTTGCCGGGCGTGACGTAAATGTACGCCCGTCCTCCGGCCGTGGCCGACGTCACCTTTTTCACGACGCCCACCGGCTCGTCTAACTTGGCGGCGGACGGCGAAACCGCGCAGTTGTCGATGACCAGCGCCAGCCGGCCGTCTTTGGTCGCGCTAACTTTAAATAAGGATGGCTTTTGGAGTTTGACGATAACGGCGGTGTAGTCGGTGTAGTTCCGCACCGTCAGGCCGGTCACCTGATTGCCGGCACAGGCGGCGGCGGGGACGAACGCGGCCGCGGCCGCCGCGGCGACAACCAGCCGCGAGCGCGCGGTTTTAAAAACCCGCATTTTACCTGGTTCCATTCTTCTTCGTGCGGCGCCGCTGCTCCAGTTTAATTTCGTCTTCCTCAAGGATTTTGTCGCGTTTGTCATATTTCCTTTTGCCCCGGGCAAGTGCGATCTCGACTTTCGCGTAACCTCTTGAAAAATAAATTTTTAACGGTATAAGCGTTACGCCCTTTTGCGCCACCGCGCGGGCGATGCGGTTTATTTCGGCGCGGCTTAGGAGCAGCTTACGCGGCCGCCGGGTATCGAGGGGGTACGCCGCGCTCTTTTCGTACCGCGCGATGTGGAGGTTGTACAGGAATATCTCGCCGCCCTCCGGCACCGCGTACGCGTCGCCCAGCGAGGCCCGGCCCGAGCGCAACGATTTGACTTCGGCGCCGGCGAGTACGAGGCCGGCGTCGTAGGTCTGCAATATCTCATATTCGTAGCGGGCCCGGCGGTTGGAAGCGACGACGCGGTTCATCTTGGCCTCTGGTAACGGTTAAATATACGTGAATATATTATCGGGCGCGGATTTAGTCAAGGAAAATGGATTTGCATTAGGCCGCGAGGGAGGTGCGTAACGGGTTGCGGAAACCGCGATATTAAGCTACTATACCGCGGTCGCCCTCGATCGAAAGGTGGTTGCGGAATGAGAAAACAGGCCGGGTTAGCTTTAATGGTTATTTTAAGCGCGTCCGCGGCGGGCGCGTTCGACGTATATTCGTACTGGGAGCCGCCTTTCTTCGGCGCCGGCGGCTCGGCGGCGGTCGCCGACGATGCCGCGAGCGTGACGTTGAACCCCGCGGGGTTGGCCGCAGACCACGGCTTCAACGGTTACTTTTCTCGATACGTACAAAAGCTCGACGCCGAGGACTACCACGTCTACTTCGACACGGTGCTCGGCGGCTTCGGCTACGACTGGACGTACGCGCGCGACGAGAACATCCGCGCCAGCCGGTTCAGCTGGACGTTCGGCGGGACGGTATACAGGTGGATTGGGGTCGGCGCGGGCGTCAACCGCCTCGCTGCCTCGAAGCCGTATCTCACGGCGGCGTGGACCGTCGACGCCGGCGTAATGCTCCGTCCCAACCGGTTCATCTCGTTCGGCGCTACGGCCCGCAACTTGAACGA
>CBFCYS010000059.1:0-14505 GCA_965602215.1 uncultured bacterium | reverse complement strand
TTAGATGCGCCCACCTTATGCCTTTTAAAGATGTGTGGGGTTCGTAGGGGCGACCGGCTGTGCGGCCGGAACGCTTGTCGTAGGGGCGACCGGCGATGCGGCCGGAACGCTTGTCGTAGGGGCGTATCTTTAGATGCGCCCACCTTATGCCTTTTAAAGATGTGTGGGGTTCGTAGGGGCGACCGGCTGTGCGGCCGGAACGCTTGTCGTAGGGGCGACCGGCGATGCGGCCGGAACGCTTGTCGTAGGGGCGTATCTTTAGATGCGCCCACCTTATGCCTTTTAAAGATGTGTGGGGTTCGTAGGGGCGACCGGCTGTGCGGCCGGAACGCTTGTCGTAGGGGCGACCGGCGATGCGGCCGGAACGCTTGTCGTAGGGGCGTATCTTTAGATGCGCCCACCTTATGCCTTTTAAAGATGTGTGGGGTTCGTAGGGGCGACCCGCGTATCGCCCACGGCAAGGGGCTTAAGCCCCTTGTCGAAGGCCACGCCGCGGTATCGCCGGCTACGGCGTACCGCTTCATCGCCGCTTCTTAAAAGATACCAGCTCCTCGAACCAGTCGGTGTGTCTATAAACCGAGAGGTCTTCGTCCGTGGCCGCGATCGAGTTATAGGACATGTCGAGGATTATGGCCTTTCTCAAATTCTCCCGGCACTCTTCCTCGCGTCCCGTCTGGGCGCAGAAGCAGGCGTAATTGTAAAAGGCCGTAGGTTCGTCGGGTCCAAACGTTATTCCCGACCGGTACGCGTCGTCGGCTTTGGCGGTTTCTCCCAATCTATGTAAAATGACCGCTTTCGTGGTATAGGCCAGGCCGTAATCCGGGTATTTTTTGATAACGGCGTCGCATATCTCTCCGGCCTCTCGGATCCTGTTGAGGAAAATCAAACAAGTGGCTTTCGCGGTATAAGGCCGCAGGAATTCTTCGTCGGCTTCAATGGCCCGGTCGAACATCTCAAGAGCTTCTCTATAGTTCCCTTTATTAAATTTCTGCCTACCGCTTTCGAGGTAGGTTATCGCTCGATATTTTTTTATGTCCGGGCTTAACTCAGCCTTCACGGTTATCGACCCTTGTAAAATTCGGCGGAGGTGGGGTTTGAACTATCACGAGCGCGCGGCTCGAGCCGCCGGCCCCTAGTCGTTGACTTCGGATTTGCTCGGGGCCTTACGCGCGAGCAACTAATAATACCATTTTACTGCGGAATATGTATAGCACTTTTGCGTAGTAACCCGCCGCGCGCCGCTGGCCGCGGGAGCGGCGGCGGGGGTCGTGCGGGGACATGTAGGGGCCGACCTTCAGGTCGGCCCGTATTACCGTTGGGTCGTCGTAGGGGCGACCGGCGAGCCGCCCACGGCAAGGGGCTTAAGCCCCTTGTTAAATAACCCGGCCTACAAGCTCGATGGGTGGGGTAGCGGCCGCGAGCCGCGCCGTGCTCGAGCGCTGGATACGGGAGAAGCGGCGGAGGGCGAAGATTTCCCTTGCGTTAAGGCCGCCTTTTATGTATATAGTTGGGCGAGGGAAAGTTTAAACGAGGCCGGGCGGATTACGCTAACGAGGTGAGGTTTGTCCCCGGGCGGAGGAGAAAACGTTAACACGTACGCGCAGCGCCACCCGCGCGCCGCGCGTTAGGAAATGCTGCCCAGGTTCGGCTAAGTGCCGGCCTGGGCGTTTTTTACTATTCCATTTAACCGTTTTAAGTTCAAAGCGAAAGGAGAAGGACATGAAGAAGTTAACGACCTTGACGGCCGCGGCGTACTTCGCGCTCGCGGCCGCGGCCTTCGGTGCCTGGATCTACGAAGGCGAATGGGGCTCGTGGGGGACCGGCAACGGCCAGTTATACTTGCCGCAAGGTTTGGCGGTCGCGCCCCACGGGTACGTCTACGTGGCCGATACCCGGAATTACCGGGTCCAGTACTTCACAGCTACCGGTTCTTACGTCGGCAAGTGGGGTTCGAACGGTACGGGCGACGGCCAATTCCGCGAACACCGGCGCTTAACCGTCGCTCCTAACGCCGACGTATACGTCGCCGATACGATAACTAACCGCGTCCAGTATTTCACGCCCAACGGCCACTTCTGGGGAAAATGGGGAACCTCTGGTACCGGCAACGGCCAACTCCGTCATCCTTCGGGAATAATGGTCGCGCCGAACGGCAACGTTTACGTGACGGAAACGTTAAATCACCGCGTCCAATACTTCACCTCAACCGGTTCGTACCTGGGCAAATGGGGTTCGCAAGGTTCGGGCAACGGCCAGTTCATGTATCCTCAAAGCTTAACGTACGCCCCCAACGGCAACGTCTACGTCGCCGATACCGACAACCACCGCATCCAATACTTCACGGCCGCCGGGTCGTTCCTCGGCAAATGGGGTACCTACGGTACCGGCGATAACCAGTTCCGTTCCCCTACCGGTATCGCCGTCGCGCCTGACGGTAGGGTTTACGTGGCCGACTTTTTTAATAACCGTGTTGCCTACTTCACGACATCGGGGACGTTCCTCGGTAAGTTCGGCACCGAGGGCCCGGCTGAAGGCCAATTCAAGCGCCCGAGGGAACTCGATTTCTCCCCCGACGGTAACCGGCTCTACGTCTTGGATGAATACAACGACCGCGTCCAGTATTTTCGCTCCAAGGGTGGGAAGGCAGCCTCATCGCCCGCCGGGCCGCAAGTCCACGCGGCCGACGGCAACGGCGCCGGCACCCAATACCTCGACGATAGCGGCGTTACCGTCGCGCCGGCCTCCCTTGGCCGCGTGAAGGCGTTGTTTAAGTAAGACGGGGATATAGAAAGGCCGTTACCCGGAAGGTAAGGTACCGGCCCGGCCAAGTTATCGTCCCACGCCAATAACGATTGTCTAAAAGGAGATTAAGGAAATGAAACGTACTACTATCATCTTAGTTTGCGCATTCGCGCTCGCGGCCTCGGCCTTCGGCGCCTGGGTCTACGAAGGTGAATGGGGCTCGTGGGGAAACGGCAACGGCCAGTTCTTCTTGCCGCAAGGTTTGGCGGTCGCGCCTCACGGGTACGTCTACGTGGCCGATACCGGAAATAACCGGATCCAGTACTTCACGGCTACCGGGTCTTTCCTCGGGAAGTGGGGTTCGTACGGTTCGGGCGACGGCCAATTCCGCGGACACCGGGGCATAGCCGTGGCTCCCAACGCCGACGTCTACGTGCCCGACACCCTTAATAACCGCGTCCAGTATTTCACGCCCAACGGCCACTTCTGGGGAAAATGGGGAAGTTCTGGTAGCGGCAACGGGCAATTCTCCATTCCAGACGGCGTAGCCGTCGCTCCCAACGGCCACGTCTACGTCATCGATACTCATAACCACCGCGTCCAATACTTCACCTTGACTGGTTCGTACCTGGGCAAATGGGGTTCGTACGGTACGGGCGACGGCCAGTTCCATTATCCCCAAAGCTTAACGTACGCGCCCAACGGGAATATTTACGTCGCAGATACCGTCAACCACCGCATCCAATACTTCACGGCCACCGGCTCGTTCCTCGGCAAATGGGGTACCTACGGTACCGGCGATAACCAGTTCAGTTCCCCTACCGGTATCGCCGTCGCGCCTGACGGGAGGGTTTACGTGGCCGACTTTTTTAATAACCGTGTTACCTACTTCACGGCATCGGGGACGTTCCTCGGTAAGTTCGGCACCGAGGGCCCGGCCGAAGGCCAATTCAAGCGCCCGAGGGAACTCGATTTCTCCCCCGACGGTAATCGGCTCTACGTCTGCGATGAGTACAACGACCGCATCCAATATTTCCGCTCCAAGGGCGGGAAGGCAGCCTCCTCGCCCGCCGGGCCGCAAGTCCACGCGGCCGACGGCAGCGGCGCCGGCACCCAATACCTCGACGATAGCGGCGTCACCATAACCCCCACCTCCCTCGGCCGCGTGAAGGCGTTGTTTTAATAAGGTCGGGGCGTCCGTTTCGTAGGGGCGTACCTTCTGTGCGCCCACCTTAAGCCTTTTGTGGATATGTAGGGTGTAGGGGCGCACAGCTGTGCGCCCCTACCGTTACCGGTCCCGCGCCGCCCTTCGGGTCGGCGCTTCTTCGCGATGAAGGCCGGCGTCGGAAGTTTCCCTTGCATAAAGGCCGGCGCTATTGTATATAGTTGGGCGAGGGAAAGTTTAAACGAGGCCGGGCGTAAAGCGCAAGGAGGTGAGGTTTGCCCCGGGGCGGAGGAAAAGAGGTTAACACGTACGCGCCACCCGCGCGCCGCGCGTTTCGAAATACTACCCAGGTTCGGCTAAAGGCCGGCTTGGGATTTTTTATAGTACGCGCTGCTCTTTGGCGGACGCTTTTGAACGACAAGGAGGCAGAACGATGGGCAGATTTTCCGTTATTGCGGTTGCAACGGCGCTCGCGGCGTTGTCGCTTTCGTGGCTAGGGTGCGGTTGTTCGGAGACCGAGCCGGAAGTCCCCGTGGGGCCGCCGTACGCCGGCCAGTGGGGCGTGGAGGGTAGCGGTGACGGCCAATTCAAGTGGCCGCGCGACGTGGCGGCGGCGCCGAACGGCAACGTTTACGTCGTAGATGGCGGCAATAACCGGATACAGTATTTCACGCCGACCGGTTCTTTCCTCGGGAAATGGGGCTTGCCCGGCAAGGGGAACGGCGAGTTCGTCGAGGCCGTAGGTGTGGACGTAGCCTCCAACGGCGACGTGTACGTCGTCGACCGGTTCAATTACTGCGTTCAATACTTCACCTCGACCGGCTCCTTCCTGGGCAAGTGGGGCGACTTCGCCGAACCGTGGGGCGTTGCCGTCGGCTCGAGCGGAAAGGTATACGTTACCGATCCCATGATAGCCCGCGTGCAGTACTTTACGCCGGACGGTTACTACCTAGGCCAGTGGTCCACGGATGATGGCCTGTCTATTGCGGCGGCTTCCAACGGCAACGTTTACGTCGCCGAGGCCGGCCGGGGCAGCGTCCAGTACTTCACGCCGACCGGCTCTCGCCTCGGCAGTTGGGAGCTGGTCCCGAAGGCCGGCGAGGAATATATGGAACCGGAGGGCATCGTCGAGGGCCCAGGCGGTTACATTTACATCAGCGACCGATTTGATGCCCGGATACAGTTATTTACAAAGGCCGGTTCCTTTGTCGGGAAAATGGGGGGGCCGGGTATGGGCAACGGCGAATTCTCACAACCCAGCGGCCTCGGTTGCTCGGCGAACGGTAAGCGATTGTATGTGGCCGACCTCCGGAACCACCGGGTCCAATATTTCCAGTAACGCTGCCCGGCGGTGCGAGGGGTTCCGGGCGCTCGAGCTGCCGGAAGAAGTAGGGGCGACCGGCTGTGCGGCCGGAAAGCTTGTCGTAGGGGCGTACCTTCAGGTGCGCCCACCTTATGCCTTTTAAAGATGTGTGGGGTTCGTAGGGGCGCAACGTGTTGCGCCCGGCGGCGCACGTCGCGGCGACGCGGGGCGTCGTGCCCCTTTCCCCTTGACGCCGCCGCCGCCTCGTAACATAATGGGGCGGCAAATCGCCGGGAGGTGCGCTATGAGAATCGGCATTATTTTGGTGCTCGCGCTGGTCGCCGCAAGCGCGGCGCAGGCCGCCACGGCCATCGTCGGCGCCAAAGAGAGCACGCAGAAGGGGCCCTGGTGCGGGACGTGAGGCAACGAGTTCCGGTGCCAGGTCCTGGTGCTGGCCAGCGAGATGAAGTTCGCCGGCGACGTCACGCGGGTGGAGTGGAACGCCTCCGCCGCGGCGACGGAGGCCGGCTTCGGCGACGTCGAGATAACGCTGTGCGAGACGTCGCTTTCGGAGCTTTCGACCTCTTTCGTCGGCAACTACGGCGGCAATACGCCGGCCCTCATCTACAGCAACAGCTGGCTCGTCGTAACGACCACCGGCGACCAGTGGTTCGGCTTCGACTGCGCGAAGCCCTTCGCGTACGGCGGCGTCAAGAACCTCGTCGTGGAGATGCGGTGGCGGCGCGACAGCGAGAAGACCGTCCCCTCCTGGCACTTCGACACCAAGCCCGCCTTCCGCAACTGCTCCGTCGGGACGTACGGCGCCGAGCAGGGGAAGCTGGGGACGTGGTGCTCGCGCCACCGGTTCACGTATACCGGCGTGGGCGTCGCGCCCACCTCCCTCGGCCGCGTGAAAGCGTTGTTCCGGTAGAAGGGATCGGGATGAAGAGGTTTTTAATTGTGGCCTTAGCGGCGGCGCTCGCGGCCTGTCCTGCTTTCGGCGAGTGGGAGTACGCGGGCAAGTGGGGCTCGAGCGGAACCGGCAACGGCCAGTTCGATTATCCCCTCGGCGTCGCCGTCGCGGCCGGCGGCACGGTCTACGTAGCCGATTCGTGGAACCACCGCATCCAATACTTCACCCCCGGCGGCTCGTTCCTGGGGAAGTGGGGCTCGTACGGCACCGGCGCCGGCCAGTTCAAATTACCCCGCGTCGCATTTGCGCCGGCAAGCGGTAACGTCTACGTCGCCGATTCCAATAACCACCGCGTCCAATACTTCACCGCGGCCGGCCGCTACCTCGGTCAGTGGGGCTCGTGGGGCTCCGAAGCGGGCAAGTTCAGATTCCCCCGCGCCGTGGCCGTGGCGCGGGCCGGCGGCTACGTCTACGTGGGCGACGACTCCAACGAACGCGTCCAATACTTCACCGCCGCCGGCAGCTACCTCGGTCAGTGGGAATCGCGGGGCTACAGCGTCGCCGTCGCGCCCGGCGGCAACGTCTACGTTGCTGACAGGTCGAACGACCGCGTCCAATACTGGACCGCCACCGGCAGCTACTTCGGCGAGTGGGGCTCGCGGGGCTCCGGCGACGGCCAGTTCTACTATCCCGACGGCGTCGCCGTCGCGCCCGGCGGCCGCGTTTACGTCGCCGACACTTATAACCACCGCATCCAGTACTTCACCCCCGGCGGTTCGTTCCGCGGGAAGTGGGGCTCGAGCGGAACCGGCAACGGCCAGTTCTACCGTCCCTACGGCGTCGCCTTTGCGCCGGTTAGCGGTAACGTCTACGTAGCCGATACCGGGAACGACCGCATCCAGTACTTCAAGTGGGTCAACCCGGCCGTCGCGCCCACCTCCCTCGGCCGCGTGAAGGCGTTGTTTAAATAGGAGGTTTTCCCGATGAAGAGAGCGATAATCATTACTTCCGCGGCGTTGGCCCTCGCGGCCGCAGCCCTCGCGTACCAGGACGGCAACGCTACGCTGATATTGACCGACGCCCAGGTCAAAACGGTCACGGCGGCGGAGGGCAAGGCGGTAACGATCACCTTAACCAGGTCCCAGCGCGAGTACCTCGGGAAGCATTACCCGAACGCCAAGGTTACGAAGATGACGTTGACGTCGGCGAACGTCGCCGAGGGAGGCCGCGTCAGTTATCTGCCGCCGGACGACAGCGCCACGGTGCTCAAAGCGCGTACGGCCGGCGAGTAGCCGGCGTCGGCTCCCCGGGCGGCGAGGCCGTCGCCCCCGCCTCGCTGGGCCGCGTGAAGGCGCTGTTCCGGTAGGGGCTGTAGGGGCGACTGGCTAGTCGCCCGGATACACGTACGGGCCGGCCTTCGCGTCGGTCCTTTTTGTTGGTGCCGTTCGGGATTTTCTGTTATATTTAATCTTAGAGTGTTGTAAGTAACTCGAGGAGGTAAAGGGAAATGAAGAAGTCCGCGATAACGACGGCCGCGGCGCTGACGGCGCTGGCGGCTTTTTATACATGGGGCGCCCTGCCGTTCGGGTATGAGCCCGATTGGGAGAGCGCCGACAACCGGGCAACGAATGAAATAGCCCTGGCCGACTTCAACGGCGACGGGTGGCGAAATACCACGGGCGAACGGAGTACGGGAAACGGTAAGAGACACGTGTTTTACCTTAAACACTGGCCGGCGCTGACCATAAAAGCCGTCCGCGTAAACGGCAAGGCTGTGCCGAGGGCCGACTACTGCTTTGACTCCCGCGCCGGCTGGTTTTCGCTCAAAGAGGCCCCGGCGGAAGGCGCCGGCGTAAAGGTAGATTATAAGTGGTCGAACCGACTCGACTTCTTCGCCGGCAACGAAACGCGTGCGCAGACCGACAACCGCGACGTGATTTATTTCAACCGCGGCGGCGCGCTGGAGAAGACGCCGTCGTGGCTCTCTACGGCTCGGGAGGGTACCTATACCGTTAAGGAGGCCGACTACGACGCCGACGGCGACGTCGACGTCGCCATAGGCGGCGACGGGTTTATCAAGATATACAAGAATACGGGTACAGGTCTGGAGCGCACGCCGTCGTGGACCGCTTCGGAGCCCCAGGGGTCGGCCGCGTGCTTCGCCTGGGGCGACGTCGACAACGACGGCTATCTCGAGTTGGCGGTGGCGGATTGGTTGGCGCAGTGGTTCTACGTCTACAAGAACGACGGCGGGACGTTGGAGAAGTCGCCGTCGTGGACCACAAGTTATAAGGACGCCCACCACGTGGCCTGGGGCGACGCCGACGGCGACGGCGACATGGACCTGGCTTGCGCCACGTACGCCAAGGAGGGCGTCACGGAGGGCTTCGTATACTTATTCCGAAATAACAACGGCTCCCTCGCCCAAACCCATTATTGGAAGAACTACCCGCCCGCGGGCCGGTGCTACGCGCTGGCCTGGGGCGACGTCAACGACGACGGCTGGCTCGACCTGGTGAAGGGTATTTTGGGCGCCGGTAAGGAACACGACCGCAACGCCGACATCTACTATTCCAACCGCGGCGTCCTGCCCAAGACGCCGAGCTGGGAATCCGATATATACACCTTCTGCTTTGCCTCGTTTCTGGCGGACGCCGACGCCGACGGCGGGTTGGACCTTATACAACCTACCCTCGGCAGCGTAATCGGCTATTTCAGTAACGGCGCGGCGTTGCCGAGAAGCCCCTCGTGGCTTTACGCTCCGGGACCCCCATACGGTATTATGGACGCCCGGGTCGGCGACGTCGACGCCGACCTCTATCCCGACCTCGTGGTCGGGTGCAGTGCCGCGACCGGCTACCCCACCGGCGGTCCCAACAAACTATTCTTGAACAGGTGCGATATCGGCGTACACGTCAAGAATTTCGCCGCCTCGCCGGCCGCGAAGGGCGTCGCGCTCCGCTGGGAGGTGAACGAGGCCGTAGGCGGCTTCAACCTCCTCCGGGAGGTCAAGGCCGCGAACGCCGCGACGGAGCCGATAAAAATAAACAACGCGTTGATTACCGGCCGCTCGCCGCATCGCTACCTCGACGCGGACGTAATTCCGGGGACGCCGTATCGATACTGGCTCGAGGTCGTGCCCCTCGCGGGCCCCGCCGAGGTCCACGGCCCGGCGGAGTGCACGGCGGGACGCAGGGTCTCCTTCGCGCTGGCGCAGAACGTTCCCAATCCGGCTCGAGCGACTACGACCGTCGCGTTCTCGGCGGCCGCGGCCTGCGACGCCACGATTGATATTTACGACCTGGCGGGCCGCAAGGTTTCCTCGCGTGCCGTCGCGGCGAAGGCCGGGGGCAACGAGGTCGAGGTCGACGTGTCGGCGCTCGCCCCCGGCGTGTATACGTATCGCCTGGAGGTCGGCGGTGACGTCGCGGCGAAGCGTATGGTCGTGATTCGGTAGGCCGGCGGGACCTCGGCCGCGTGAAGGCGCTGTTCCGGTAAGGGGCGAATGGCTAATCGCCCAAGGCAAGGGGCTTAAGCCCCTTGTCGTAGGGGCGTACTTTCAGGTGCGCCCGCGTTGTGCCTTTTAAAGATATGTCCAGGCCGGCCTTCGCGTCGGCCCTTTTTAGTTGGTCCGGTTCGCGGTTTCATGTTAGAGTTAATCGCAGAGGGTAGTAAGTAACCCGAGGAGGTAAAGGGAAATGAAGAAGCTCGCGATAACGACGGCCGCGGCGCTGTGCGCGCTGGCGGCTTTTTATGCCTGGGGCGAGTGGGTCTACGAGGGCCAGTGGGGCCGCAGCGGCTCCGGGAACGGCGAGTTTACCTGGGTAACCGGCGTGGCGGTAGGGTCGAACGGTATCGTCTACGTAGGGGATACCAAGAACCACCGCGTCCAATACTTCACGCTTACCGGGAGTTTCTTAGGCACATGGGGTAAAGAAGGCTTTGGAAACGGCGAGTTCAGACAACCGTGTACGCTTGATGTCGCCGCCAACGGGTACGTTTATGTGCCGGACCGTGATAACCTCCGCATTCAATACTTTACGCCGCAAGGGAGTTTTTTAGGCAAATGGTACTTTGGTCGCGGTATCCGCGCCGTTGACGTTGCCCCCAACGGTAATCTTTACGCGGTCAACGAAACCCAAGGTATGATTCTTTATTATACGTCTTCGGGTTCCTTATTAGGTGAGTGGGGCCGCCGGGGTTCCGGAAATGGCGATTTCGACTTGCCGAACGACGTTGCTATTGCCGCTAACGGTAACGTCTACGTCGCGGACTGGGGTAACGAACGGGTCCAGTATTTTACCGCCGAAGGTAGTTTCCTCGGTAAATGGGGTTCGTTCGGCACCGGACGCGGGGAGTTCAACAAACCCGCCGGGATAGACGTCGGTTCCGACGGCACGGTTTTCGTTGTCGAAGCCTTGGGTGTCCGCGTACAATACTTCACGCCTTCGGGGAGTTTCCTCGGGGAATTCGGCTCGTACGGGCGAGGTAACGGCGAGTTCGACTTTCCTTTCTCGCTTGCGGTAACGCCGAACCAAAAACGCATTTACGTCTGCGACACGAGTAATTCTCGGATACAGTACTTCCGCTGGTCGCCGCCCGCCGTCTCCCCCACGTCGCTCGGGAAGGTGAAGGCCCTGTTCCGGTAGGGGCGAGGCGTCGGTTTTGTAGGGGCGTACCTTCAGGTGCGCCCACCTTAAGCCTTTATAGATATGTAGCCGCCGGCCCTTCAGGCCGGCGCGTTTCATTGAAATAGCGTCCCGTACGTGCTATGCTCGACCGTAAGGGGTAGGAGGTCAGGCCCTATGAAAAATATGACTGCAATCGCGGCCGCGGCGCTTTTGCTGGCGGCCGCGGCCTCGCCCGCCGCCACGTACGAGATAGGCCGCCGGGGCAACACCTCCGACTACCCGTTCAACGGGTGTTGAGGCGTCGAGGAGGAGCGGAGCCAGGAGCTGGTTCTGCGAACCGACGCCGTGCCCGCGGGCCGGGTCGTGAAATGGGAGTGGTTCTTCTCCAACGTCCTCACCACCGGCCGCCTCGACGACTTCTCGCTCAAGCTCTGCCACACCACGCGCACCGCCCTCACGTCGACCTACGCCGACAACTACGCCGGCGCTTCGCCGGTTCAGGTCTTCTACCGCGCCCGCGTCGACGTCACGCCCCGCTCCAACGAGTGGTTCGGCTTCGACTTCGACTCCTCGTTCCCCTACGACGGCGCGCGCAACCTCATCGTCGAGCTGCGGTGGAAGACCGGGACCGAGACCCGTGCCTACACCCACTCCACCGCCGTCGCCGCGCGCTTCGTCGTCTCGTACGTCGAGAACGGCGTGCCCAAGCACGGCTACCCGAGCGCCGGCCTCGTCCGCGACGAGCAGCATTACATGCGCCTCACGGTGACGGCCGCGGCGGCCTCGCCGACCTCCCTCGGCCGCGTGAAGGCGCTGTTTAAATAAGGTCGGGACGTCCGTTTCGTAGGGGCGTACCTTCAGGTGCGCCCACCTTAAGCCTTTTATAGATATGTATGGGCCGGCCTTCGCGTCGGCCCGTTTGGGTGGAATTAGGCGGCGTTCTGTGGTATAGTTATAAGTAAGAGGGTAGTAAGTAACTCGAGGAGGTAACTGGAAATGAAGAAGCTCGCTATAACCACGGCCGCGGCGCTGACGGCGCTGGCGGCCTTTTCTGCGTTTGGCGGCTGGGTCTACGAGGGCCAGTGGGGGTCTAAGGGGTCCGGTAACGGCGAATTTAATGGCTCGGACGGATTCGCCGTTGCGGCTAACGGCACCGTCTACGTCGGCGATAACAACAACCACCGCGTACAGTACTTCACCGCCACCGGCTCGTTCCTGGGGAAATGGGGCTCGAGGGGTTATGGCCAAGGGCAATTCTTCTTCCCTGGCGATGTAGCGGTAACGAATAACGGTACGGTCTACGTCGTTGATGGAGGGAATAATCGGGTCCAATACTTCACGGCTACCGGTAGCTACTCGGGCCAGTGGGGTTCGTACGGTTCGGGGAACGGCCAATTCAATGGGCCCATCTTCGTGGCGATTGCCCCGAACGGAAACGTTTACGTGGGCGACCCGGGTAACTACCGCGTGCAGTATTTCACTGCCGCCGGGAGCTACCTCGGGAAATGGGGTTCGAACGGAACCGGTAACGGCCAATTCCTCCACCTTACGGGCATAGCGGTGGCTGCCAACGGCAACGTCTACGTTGCGGACTCGGGCTTAAACCACCGCGTCCAGTACTTCACCTCGAGCGGCTCGTTCCTGGGTAAGTGGGACACGTGGGAGAACGGTGGAGGGCGCTTTTCACCGAGGGGCATGGACGTCGTCCCCAACGGCGACGTTTACGTCGCGGATCATTCTTACCAGAATCCCCGCGTCATATATTTTACGGCCACCGGCTCGTTCCTGGGGAAATGGGGCTCGGAGAGGGGGTCCGGCGACGGCCAATTCGACTGCCCGACGGACGTCGCCTTTTGGCCCGCCGGCAACCGCGTCTACGTAGATGATTCGTCAAACTGCCGCATCCAATACTTCCGCTGGTCGGGCACCGCCGTCGAACCGACCTCCCTCGGCCGCGTGAAGGCGTTGTTTAGATAGGAGGGAAAGATATGAAAAACGTCGCGTTAATATTGAGTTCGGGTTTGGCGCTGGCGGCCGTTTGCGTTTGGGGCGCGGTGGGCTCCGTCATCAGCTCGTTCGAGTGGCCCGGCGCGCTCAACGTCTACCGCGACGGCGATTACGCCTACAGCGTCGCAAGCCCCAATGCGCTGCGAGCCTATACCGCAAACGGCTCGTTCGTAAACTCCGTCAACCTCTCCGGTTTGACCGGCGCCGGGGACGCGGACCACAGCGTTCTGGGCGGCGCCTACCTCGCCGTCCTGGACGGTAAGAACATGTTGCGGGATTACGTCAAATCCACCGGCTCGCTCGCCCGCTCGGTCGCGGTCCCCGACAAGATCGGCTACGCTTACATCCCCGGCGGCGCCTATATGTACGTCGCGGCCGGCTCGTACGTAAACCGCTATAGGACGACGGGGAGCCTGGTGAGTTCCTTCCGCATTTTCGGCCCCTATATCGGCGGCTTGGCGGCGACGCGCACCTACGAAGGCCGGAGCGGCGAATACGTCATCGTCCCCGTATGGGCGTACGATTCGGACGCCGGAATGGTGTATACGGGCGCCGGCTCTATGGTGGGTACTTTCACCGTCCCCGGGTTGACCCGCGGTTGCGTCTGCGGCCCGGGGCACCCGCCCTCCTGGGGGACTACGTTTTGGTGCAATTCCGAGGTGGGCGCCGGCCGACGGTACGCCTATCAGTTGGACCTCGGCAACGGCACCGCCGTCGAACCGACCTCCCTCGGCCGCGTGAAGGCGTTGTTTAGATAGGAGGGAAAGATATGAAAAACGTCGCGTTAATATTGAGTTCGGGTTTGGCGCTGGCGGCCGTTTGCGTTTGGGGCGCCTGGACGTACGAGGGCGAGTGGAGCCAGTACATCTACGAGCCGCTCGGCTTCGTCGTCGCGCCGAGCGGGGACGTGTATGTCGGGAGGGGTTACGAGGGTGTGATACTACGCTATACCGCTACGGGGTCGTTTTTGGGGTCGTGGGAAACGTGGTATGCTAGCGTTTCCGTGCGAGGCGTCGCGGCCAACGGCAACGTTTACGCGCGGACCGCCGGCCCCCGGGATATCGTAGCTTATTATACGCCCACCGGTTCGGAAATCGGGTCGTGGGATACGGCGGTGGGCCACGACGTCGCGGTGGCGCCGAACGGGAACGTGTACGTAAACAATCAAACCCTCCAGGAAAGCTCGATCTCTTACTATACGGCTACGGGCTCGTTCCTCGGGAGTTGGCGCGATCCGAGGCTGGCGCCGCGGTACGTCGACGTGGCGCCGAACGGGAACGTATATGTAGGCGTAAGGGACGGCGTACTATACTGCACGGCCGCGGGTTCTTTCCTGGGGAGCTGGGGCTCGACCGGGTCCGGGCCCGGGCAGTTTCGTTGGTTAACGGGGCTGGCCGTGGCTCCCGACGGGACCGTTTTCACGTGCGAAAGGGGCAATAATGACCGCGTCCAATACTTTACGCCGACCGGCTCGTACCTGGGCCAGTGGGGCTCGTACGGGCAAGGACCAGGCCAATTCGATTACGCCAACGACGTCGACGTATCGCCGACGGGGGCGCGAGTATACGTTCTGGACATCGACGCCGCACGCGTCCAATACTTCAACCGCAACGTGTCGAACGTCGTTCCCGCCTCCCTCGGCCGCGTGAAGGCGCTGTTCCGGTAAGGGGCGACTGGCTAATCGCCCAAGGCAAGGGGCAACCCGGCGGTTAAAACCGCCGGTTAACGGCCCCTTGTCGTAGGG
>CBFCYS010000058.1:0-14616 GCA_965602215.1 uncultured bacterium | reverse complement strand
CGTCATACCCCAGGTGTACAAGGTTGACGTTGTAGTCGAAGGCGACGGTCGTCTTCTCGTCGGGGTAAAGGGCAAAGCCCGGCCTGAAAGCGAGGTCGTATTCCAAGCCTTCGCCCACCCGGTAGTCGACGTCATGTTCGTCTATCGCCACTACGGGCGCTACCTTAAAGTCGAATTTGAGGCCGACAGCCACCTTCGACCACGGCATCGTCCGGTAATCGGCTTGACCCAAGAACCGCGTCGCCGAAGCTTTGAAGCCGTCGTGCCTCGGATACCAGTACCAGTACCACGTCTCGGAGTACAAGAGGTCCAACGAATTTCTAAGTACTTGGAGGCCGCCGGCGAAGCCCAAGTGCGTATCCTCCGAACGATAAAACGCGCCGCCGAGAAACTCGACGTTGGTCAACGTTAGCTCGTCGAAGCTCCACCCCGACTCCGGTTCCCAACGTCCGTATTCGTACCACTTCTCATCCGAGGTAGCGTCGGTATAGGAAAACCTTCCGGAAGCGCCGAAAGCCCACGAGCCGAGGTCGAACGCCACGACCGCTTCGGCCCGTTCGCTCGGCACGCTGAACGTGTACGCGTCGCCTTCCCAATAACCGACTTCCGGGACCGAAACGCCGGACAACCCCACCGAAAACGTCGTCCAATCGACGCCTCCGCCGAAGGCGGCGACGGTAGAACCGGAGCGTAAAACGCCCAAACCCGACGCCGCCGCGGCGACGTTAAACGTGAGTTCGGCGGCTGCTTCGCCCGGCTCGGGCGGCGTACCGGGTTCGCCCTTGCCGCCTCCCTCGCTGTATTTAATCGAACCGACCGACCAGTCGCCGCCTACGTCGAGAAGTACCGCGGAGCGGGCGTAATAAACCAATTTCGCGGGGTTTGCGGTGTAGCTCACCAGGGCGTTGTCTTCGGCGTTGAACGCCACGCTGGTACCGCTATCGAAAGCCGGCAACGCAAGCGCGGTTCCGGTCGACAGTACCAGGGCGCAGGCGACGCGTAAAGCCAAGCCGTTCGGCGAAACCCGTATAGCGCGCAACTTACACATGATCGCCTCCTAGTAACGTCTTTACGGCCCGTTAGCGACTAGAAGCTGTAGGTCACCGTAATGCGGTGGCCGCCGGGACGGATGACGTCCTTTAAAACTATGAACGCCGTGAGCTTGTCGATCGCTATTACGCCCTCGCTGTAGTCGTAGTTGAAGGACCAGTTCTCGCTGGGGCGGTAGTAAGCGCCGGCGAACATGGTGTTGCGCGGGTAAGCTAATATGTTTTGACGCCAACCGGCTTTTGCGGAAAAGTCCTCCGTAAACCAACGCTCCAAACCTACCTGCGTGTTGGTCCACGTCTCACTTAACTTATGCTCTCCGAGTACTTTGCCGGTATCGTCGAGCGTATCCACGCCGATCCTGACGAAGTTGACGTTGTAGTCGAACGCGAGCGTGGTCTGCTCGTCGGGATAGAAGGCGAAGCCCGGCAATACCCTGACGTCGTACTCCGACCCTTCGGCTATGTCGTAGTCCAAGCCGTCGTCGGTTACGGTAACGTTCGGCGTTATCTTCCCGTCGAAGTTCACGCCCAAAGCGAATTTCGACCACGGCATAAAGCGGTACCCCGCCCGCGCCAGGATTCTCATCGCCTTGGCTTCGCCCCCCACCATCGGCTCGTACGGCTCGTCAAACTCGACCCTGTTTTTCAGCATTTGGGCGCCGCCCGCAGCGTGAAACCGCGTACCGTTGGTTCGGTAAAAGATGCCGCCCAGGAATTCCATGTCGGTCAACGCGAGCTCGGCCGAGGCGACGTCCTCGATCTCGTCCTCCAAAACGTGAGCAGTGCGCGCGTACTTCCCGGCGAAGCCGAAAGCCCAGGGCTTACTGTCAAAGGCTACCAAGCCCTTCACATACTGGGCCGGGATGCTGAATGACATAACTTCGCCCTCGTAGAAATAGCCTATCTCCGGAAGGCCCATCCCGACGGCGCCGAAAGAGATCTTGTCCCAGTTGTACCCGCCGTCCACGGCGAATACGATAGAACCTATTCTGAACGCCGCGAGGCCCGAGCCTCCCACCGAAGTATTGAGCTTAAGCTCCGCCGCGGCTTCGCCCGGCTCGGGGGGCTGACCCGGTGTAACTTTACCGTCGTTCTCGGTGTACTTCAGGGAGCCCATCGACCAGTCGCCGCCGACGTCGGCAAGTATCGTCGAACGCTCGTAATACACGAGCCGCGCCGGGTTGGCGACGTAGGCGAAGGTCGCGTTATCCTCGGCGTTAAACTCTACGCTCGTGCCGCCGTCGAACGATGACGCGGCAAAAGCAAAACCGGCGCTCAGCGGTAAAACTAAAACCGCGAACGCCGGCCACCGTAGGATTGCACCCGTTTTCTTTCCGGGCCCTAGCATGTGAACCTCCCGTGTTGAAAAGCAGTGAAAGATACCCTTTTCCTTCATTATTCTACAACAGACCCGGAAAATTTCAATAAAAAAACGCCCCGCCGGAGAAGGCGAGGCGAACGGCCTAAACCCCGCGGCCGCGACGCGCTATATGCCGTCGGACGACCGCCGGCGGGACTTCCGGTATTCTAACCGCTACAAGAACCAGTAAGCCGCGCCGACGCGAATCGTCAAGAAGGCACGCTTGTCCGTGGAATCGACGAAATGCTGGTCGACGTCCGCGACGACGGCCCAGTCGCTGCCCACCGGGAAATCACCGCCTATGGCGATATTGCCGCCTATCGAAACGTCACCTTCCTTGTCCCAATAAACGCCGGGCCCCAAGCCTATATACCCGGAGATCTCCTTCGCCGGAGCGCCGAAATACCAACGCGCGTCGGCGTTGAAGTTCCCGAGGTACGTATCTCCAAACGTTTTATTTTGGGCGCGGAAGCTGCTATACCCGACCATCCCGTACGCGAAAAAGTGACGGTTATGGCCGATTCTCGTCCCGTAACCCAGCGTGCCGCAGAAACCCCGCCGATAGTTGTCGCTAAATTCGGCGTGGTCCGGGAGCGCTAACCCGAAGCCTAACGCGCCAAAATTTCGCAGATCGCGTTCGGCCGCGACGGGATTCCAAAAACCGAACGCTGCAACGGAAACCGCCGATAATATAAGTATTCGCTTCATAGCCGATGCTCCTTATCTTGCTATGTAGTCGAAGCCTTTTAGGGTAAATCGCCGTACCGGCCGCCGCGTCAACGGCGCCGCAAATTAGTCCAACTTCATCTCGCAAAGGTTTAATTAATTTTAAAGCCCCTTGCAGCGAAGGGGCCTCGTTGCCGCGTCGGACGCGTAGTGTTTTTCACCGGGTTAGAATTCGAACGACGGGCCGACGACGGCGTAATGCAACATCGCGAAATTATAAACTTGGGCCGCGTTTGCACCGCCCTCCAGCATCCTATAGCCGGACTTGAGCAAGAAGTTCTCGTTAACCGTATATTGGACGGCGGCGAGCACGTCTTCGGCGCGACCTTGCGGCGCGGCCAACGCGTCGCCGTCGACTAGTAACGTCCACCGGTCGGCGAACGTCCACGCCAGGCCGAAGTTGAGCAACGGTACGAAACCGGTATTCGTTGTTTCGCCTTCGGCCGCGCCACTTTTCAGGGTGATAGCGGCGTCGCGGATTTTGGCCGTGAAGCCCAGGCCGAAGGTAAAAGTATCGCGGCGGACGAAATTATAACGATATGAAACGCGGTACGAATCGAAGCGGTACGTCGCGTCAATAGGAACGTCGGCCGGTATTTCAACGCCGTCGAAGAAGACAACGCGCGGGACCGAACCGCCGGCCTTGAGCCTCAGCGGCGCGACGAGGACGCCGACCGCGTGCTTCTCGCCGAACGCATATCCCGCCTTGAACCGATAGAAAAACGCCGGGTCGGTATCGAGGTCGCGCGACAACGAAATTTCCGTGCCGCCGTCATTGGGGACGCGGACGTCGTTGTAGCCGCTGAAGACGGCGCCGATTTCGACGTCGGCCCGCCAGCCGGCCGACGCCCCGGACGGAACCAGCATAAAAAAACCCACCGCGGCTAATATTTTTAAGTGTCTCATAACTGAATCCGCCCCTAACGCTTTTGGGATTTGACCCTCGCGTATTTTACGCTGTCCTTGGGAAAAACTCCACAAAAAAGGTCCGTTACATTCGGCCTGAAACCGCTAAATGAACCGCGCAAAAAAGCGGGTTCCTCCGCCCGCGGCCTGCTCAACGAACGTCCGACCCTTTCAAGAAATACATCGGCGTCGGGCCGAGGGTATACAGCGGCAGCTCTCCCCGATATGCGAACTCGAAACGGTCCGCCAGTTCTTCGTACACCGCCTCCGAGACGTTAATGTGCCCCGGCTCGGACGCCTCCTGGAGCCTGGAGGCAACGTTTACGGTATCTCCCCATACGTCGTATACCATACGCCACCCTTTGACCAGCCCGGCGATGCACGGGCCCACGTGGATGCCGATGCGCACCTGCCAATCGCGTTTCCCCACCACCTTCAATATATCGAGGGCGGCCTTCGCGCAAGCTTCCAATTGGTTATCCTCGGCGAAAAGGCCTCCCGCGTACATGTACCCGTCGCCCACGGTCTTCAACTTCTCCAAACCGTAGTCTTTCACGATTAAATCGAAGGCGTGAAAATACGCGGCCAATTTCGTAACCAACGCCTTGTGGTTGACGCGCGCCGCGATGTCGGAGAAACCGGCGACATCAATAAAGGCGATAGTCACGCTGGGAAGGGAGCGCGGGAGCGGCGTCCCAAATTCTTCGAGTTCCTTTATGACTTGCTCGGGGAGTATGTTGCGTAGCAATTCGTCGGCGCGGCGGTGCGCTTCCTCGAGCTGGCGCGTCTTGAGCTTGAGTTCGGCCTCGGTATTCTTCTGGTCCGTTATATCTAAAGCGACGCCCAACGTATATTTATAGTCGCCCCTGTCGTCGAAAAAAGGCGTCGACGAGACCAAAAATTGCCGTTCGCTGCCGTCTTTACGCTGCATTACGGTCTCGTACTTCGTAGGCTTCTTATTTTCCAATTTCCTTTCGGTGACCGCCTTTAACTTGCGGAATTCTTCCTCCGTTACCAATTCCTTAACGTTCATCCCCGTCAACTCTTCTTTAGCGTACCCCAACATATCGCAGTAGGCCCGATTTGCGAAAAGGATATTCTCGTCGCGGTCCACGATGGCGAACCCGCCCTGAACGGCCTCCACCAAACTCCGATACCGTTCCTCGCTGTTCCTCAGCGTCTCCAAACTCCGCGCCCGTTTGATAGCCATCTCGGCCTGACGGGCGAAAACGGTTAACTTCTCCATCTCACCTTCGTCGTAAACGCCGCCGTCTTTACAAATCGTTATTACGCCTAAGACGTCGCTGCCGTCAAACATCGGTACGGCAATGACGGATTCATTTTCGTCTCCCGTAGCGTCGGTCCCCGGCACGTGGACCCGGTAATCGTCCTCGGCACCGATATTCACGAATGATCCGACGCCACTTTCCGCCACCCGCCCCGTAACGCCCACCCCCAACCTTACGTCGAAGGACAGTATCGCCTCGGCGCCCTTCCGCGTTTTCGCATACAAAGGCTTAAGAATTCCTCCATCACTGTCCAACAGGTAAACGATACAGTCGTCACCGCGCAAGAGCAACATAGCCTGGTCGGCGATTTCACGCAGGACCGCCTCCAACTCGATTTCGTCCGCCAGCGCCAGCGTCGTATGGTATAAACCCCGATAACGCTCCTCGCTCTCGCGCAAAGCCTCGCCGGCTTTCACCCGCTCCGTAACGTCCTCCGTGATCACCACCGCTCCGACTATTGCGCCCGAGGGGTCCGTCAACGGATTCATTTTCGTATTTAAAACCCGCTCCCCCCTTTTCAACGTCCGGTGGCGCAGACGGCCTTGCTCGAAAGGCTCCCCGTTCTCGAGCGCCCTCTTGATCGCCGCCCCCAAAGGCTCTTCAGCGAGAACCGGAAAGGCTTCGAAAATGTTCTTTCCCTCTATATCGGCGGAGTCGACGCCGAATTGCCGCTCCATACCCTGGTTCCATATTTTAACCGTGCCGTCCTTATCCAGGGCGTATATACCCACCTGGGTACTCTCGATGATGTTTCCGGTAAACTCGTTGAAATACCTCTTCTCCTCCTCCACGCGTATCCGGTCCACGACTTCGCGACGGAGTTTCTCGTTGGCTTCTTTAAGTTCGCGGGTGCGTTCGTTGACGAGCTCTTCGAGGCGTTGCCGGTACCCGGCCAATTCCGCCTCGGCTTGCTTTCGCTCCGTCACGTCTTCGACGACGCCGTCGAAGTACGCGATTTCGCCGTCGTCCCCCCTTACGCCCCGGGCGCTTACGGCTCCCCAAAACGTCGTCCCGTCGGCACGCCGCAGCTCCACTTCGTAACCCGAGACGGTTCCCGCCGACGTTATTTTTTCCATCAGCTTCCGGCGATCTTCCGCTCTAAAATAAAAATCGGCCACGCGCGCGCCGGCCGTGTCCTCCGGCGCATCGTACCCGAGCATTTTCGCCAACGCGACGTTAACCGATAATAACCGACCGCCGGCCTCGACCGTCGAACGGAATATACCAGCCGGTACGTTAACCTGCAACGCCCGATAGTTTTCCTCCGACTCGCGCAACGCCTCGGCCGCCGGCGCGCGTTCGGCTTCCGCGGCTTCGAGCTCCGCTACGAGGCGCCTTAACCGCGCGAGCTCCTCGGTCAACTCCGCCTTAGTCTTCTTCTCGTCTTTCATAAAAAGGGCCGAGCCCGCACGCTTTGGCGGTCGGTAATTAAAGATGACCCATAAAATATAGTATGGATTCTAACATATTATTGGCTCGAATTTTCAACGTAAAAAGCCGCCTCGGCGGCGGCCTTTAACGACGGCTCGGGCTTTCCAGCCCCCCAAGGCTTCCGCGGCCACCCGTTCATCACGCCGCCCGTCGCGGCGCAGTTATCATCCGAAATTAATAGTACTTACAATTCGCAGGCCGTCGCTTTTTCCGCCTAACCGCTGCGGCGCGCGGGAACGGAGTTTACCCGAAAATTAATGAAAACGGAAATCTCCCTCCTGGAACAGCCTGAGGCAAACGTCCACGACGTCCGCGTCATATAGTACCCCTCTGTAAGTCGAGATCTCCTCCAGCGCTTTCTCCTGGCCCAGAGCGGGGCGGAAAGGCCGGTGCGACGACATAGCCTCCACTACGTCCGCTACGCTTAAAATGCGGGCCTCGACCGCTATGTCGCTTTCCTTCAAACCCAACGGGTATCCGGAACCGTCAAGCCGTTCGTGGTGTTGCAATACGAACGTGGTTATGGGCTTGGCGTACTCTACTTTCTTTAGGATGTCATAACCCACCTGAGGGTGGCTTTTAATAATACTCAACTCCAGGTCTGTTAACGGACCCGGCTTACTGAGAATGCCCTCCGGTATCGATATTTTACCGACGTCGTGGACGACGGCGGCCAGGAAAATACCCTCGACCCGCTCCTCGGGTAAGGCCATTTCCTCCGCGATGGCCCGCGCCAGTTGAGCTACGCGGATCTGGTGGCCGGAGGTATACGGGTCGCGGGTCTCGACCATTTTGGACATGGCGTAGATAGTCCCGTTCAGGCTCTTCTTCACTTCGTCGAACGCGACCTTGCGGTCGGTTATATCGCGGACGACGGAAAGGCCCTCGTTCCCGTCCAACGGGACTATACGCGCTTCGTACGCCCTAAGGTCGCCGGCCACTTCGAGTTCGTATTCTAAAGTACGCGCCTCGCCGCTCGTCAATGCCTTGTCCAAGGATTCGAAAATCGACTTTATATAAAAGTCGGAAAAGCCGATGTCCCGAACGTTTTTGCCGATTATCTCTTCGCGCGGTACGGCCAAATCTTCGTCCCGGTCGGCCTTGAAATCCGTGAAGTCACCGTCTTTATTGAGGACGAACATCATATCCGGTATGGCTTGAACAAGGGCTTCGTTTCGCCGGACGCTGCGGGCGAGCTCCTGCTCGGCGCGCTCGCGGTCGGCGATATCCCTTACTATGGCCATTGACGCCGGTCGGCCCTCGAACGTCACGACGCCGGCGTTAATCTCCACCGGGACATCCTCGCCCTCCTTATTCACAACGGCGATCGCGAATATACTCGGGCCGCCTTCTCCCACCATCGTACGCTTATGTTTCTCCGCCACCGTCTCCTTGAAACGCGGCGCGATAAAGGGGTCGAAATCTTTTCCGATTATCTCTTCAACAGTATCGTAGCCGAGGATTTTCGCCATCGCGCGGTTGGCGAACTTCAATACGCCGTCTTGGGCGATGGCGACGCCGTCGGTCGCCTGCTCCACGAACGTCCTGTATTTTTCTTCAGATTCGGCCAGCGCCCTCTCAGCGTCTTTGCGTTGGGTAATATCTTCCAAAATGCCGTCGAAATAAGCCACCTTCCCATCGGCGCCCGTAACGGCCCGCGCGCTCAACGAGCCCCAAAAAGAGGCTCCGTCCTTACGCCGGAACCGAGTCTCGTAATCGGACAGGGCTCCGGCCGAACTTACGGCCGCGATAAATCCCTTGCGTTCTTCGGGGTTCGCATATAAGTCCGCGACCCGCTTTCCGTATATCTCTTCCGGTTTATCGTACCCCAACATCTTCGCCAAAGCCGGGTTGGCCGAGACCATCATACCGTCGACTTGTGCCGGCGACCGGAAGACACCCACGGGGACATTTGCCGTCAACGTGCGGAAGCGCTCTTCACTCGCGCGGAGTTTTTCCTCGAAAGCCACCCGTTCCGTGACGTCCTCCGTCATAACCACCGCCCCCACCAGGCGGCCTGACGGATCTTTCAGGGGGTTTATCTTCGTGTTTAATACGCGCTCGCCCCTTTTCAACGTCCGGTGTCTTAAGCGCCGTTCGTCGAACGACTCCCCCCGTTCCAACGCCGCCGCAATAGCCTCTCCCAACGGTTCGGCGCGTAGCGCGGGGAACGCCTCGAAGATTTTTTTACCCACCAATTCCGCGGAGGTAACGCCGAATTGGCTCTCCATCCCCCGGTTCCATATCTGGACGATTGCGTTCTTGTCCAACGCGTAAATACCGACCTGGGTGCTTTCGATAATATTCTCGGTAAACTCGCTGAAGTACCGTATCCTCTCCGCGACGCGCGTGCGCTCCGTAACGTCTTCGGTTATGACGACCGCGCCCACTACCCCCCCCGAGGCGTCTCGCATAGGGTTGATTTTGGTATTTAATATGCGTTCGCCCTTCTTAACAGTCTTATGTCTCAAGTCGCTTCGTTCGTAAGTCTCTCCTTCGACGAGCGCTTTTTTAATCGCAGCGCCGAGCGGTTCCTCGTTGAGAGCGGGGAAAGCCTCGAAGATGTTCCGCCCGACGACCTCGTCCGACCTTACGCCGAATTGGCTTTCCATGCCGTAGTTCCAAATTTGCACCGCGCCTTTCCAGTCCACGGCGTAAATCCCCACCTGCGTACTTTCGATGATGTTCTTCGCGAACTCGCTGAAGTACGTAATGCGCTTCTCCGCCCTCTTCCGCTCGGTGAGGTCCCGAACCGTAACTATGGCGGCGGGGTGCCCTTCATATTGGATCATGCCGCTATTAAGTTCCACCGGGGCCTTGGAGCCATCGCGCTTTAATATGTCTATTCCGAAAATGAGCGACGTCCCCACGCCGGCCATCGTATTCCGATGCTTCTCCGCCACCATCTCTTTGAATTCCGGGGCGATGAAGGGCATAAATTCGTTGCCTATTAATTCCTCCGGGGCGTCGTAACCTAAGAGCTCGGCCATCGCCGGGTTAGCGAACTTGAAAAGGCCGTCCTGAACGATCACGACGCCGTCGGTCGCCTGCTCCACCAACGTGCGGTGTTTCTCCTCCGACTCGGCCAAAGCCTCTTCGGCTTCTTTGCTGGACGTAATGTCTTCCAGAATGCCGTCGAAGAACGCGACGACGCCGTCCGGCCCCTTAACCGCGCGGGCGCTGAGCGAGCCCCAAAAAACGGTCCCATCCTTCTTTTTAAATTGCGTCTCGTAATCCGAGACGGCTCCTGCCGAACTCACGGCCGCGATAAACTCTTTACGCTTTTTTAGATTTAAGTATAGGTCCGCGACGCGGGTTTCGTACATATCTTCCGGCTCATCGTAGCCGAACATCTTCGCCAGCGCCGGATTGGCCGATATCAGATAACCGCCCGGTTCCGCCGACGAGCGGAATACGCCCGCCGGGATATTGGCCTGGAGGGTACGATACTGCGTCTCCGACTCTTTAATCGCCTCCTCCGCAAGCTTCCTTTCGGTGACGTCACGGATCACGGCGATGAAACCGCCCGGCGTACCCTCGGCATCCGTAACCAAAGTTACGTTTACTTCGGCCGGATAATAACCTCCTTCTTTCGTGAGCAGCTCGTATTCGACGCCCGTGCCCGAACCCCGCTCTAAAACCTCTTGGAGAGTTACCCTCGCCGCCTCTCGCTGTTCGGGCTTTATGAGTTCGAACGCGTTTACGCCGATAAGGCTGTCTACGTCCTCGGCGCCGTATAAAAGGCCGGCCTGCCGGTTCAGCGCTACGATGTTTCCCTCGAGGTCCGTTTGGACGATGGCGTCGGGAGACGTCTCCACCAGGCAGCGGTAGCGTTCTTTGCTTTCCCGCAACGCCGCCTCGGCGCGCTTACGCTCGGTAACGTCGTTAATCGTAACGATATAAGCGGTTTCGCCGCCGTAGTCGAAAATACGTCCGGCGGTCTCAACCTCCTTTACTTCGCCGTCCCGACATTTCACCCTAACCTCGTAAGGATAGGGTGCGTCGCCGCGCTTACGTTCCCGCATCGCTTCTAAAAGCCCTTCCCTATCTTCCGGAAAGATAAATTCAAAGACCGACAAACCCGCTACCTCGTCGCCGGGAGAAAATTTGAGTATCTCGCGCGCCGCGTCATTAGCGTATAATATCTTGGCGTCCCGGTGTATTACCACGCCGAAGGGGGCGCGTTCCGCGATGGCGTGGTACTTCTCCGCACTCTCGCGCAACTCACCCTCGGCGCGTTTGCGTTCCGTTACGTCCGACAATATTACTTGCACTTTGGAAGTCGGCGCGCCGTCGGCCACGACCGGGTAACTGCGTTGACGGACCCAACGGAATTCGCCGTCGGCCCCCCGTACGCGGAACTCGAGGTCCATACTCTCGACCGACCCGGCGCTCCTCGCTATCTCCGCCTTGGTACTCGCCTCGAGCACGTACGCCCTATCCTCTTCGTGAACGAACCGGTCCTGGAAGTCCTGGAATCCCAATTGGCGAATGTCATGCCGGCTAACGCCGAACATCTCGCCGGCTGCGGGATTGCCGTAAACCATCCGGTCTTGTTCTTCGTCGTAGACTATCAAGACGTCCCGGAAATTCTCGGCCAACTTGCGGAAACGCTCCTCGCTCCCGGCCAACTCCGTCAACGCGCGTTTCCGTTCGGTAACTTCCCCCTTCAACCGCTCGTTCGCCGCCCGCAATTCCTCGGTTCGTTCTTCCACCTGTTCCTCGAGGCGCCGGTGGTAATCGGCCAATTCATCTTCCGCCCGTTTGTGCCTTACCGCGCAAGCCAGCTCGGCGGCAATCATTTCGACGAACGAGACGGTGTAGACGTCGGCCTCTTCCAAAATCATCGTAAAAACGCCGAACGTGTCCGCCTCCGACCGCATCGCGGCCGCGACGACGTGGCCCTGGTCCCTGAGCTCTTCGGCGACGAAGTCCCGCCACGTCTCTTTCCCCAACAGGCCGTCGACGATGACGCCGGTATCCGACCACATTATCGACTTTACGCCGGCATCGTCGAGGGCCAACGTCGCGTTGTCGTCGTAAAAGGACGGGTGGGGCCCGAAAGACTTCTCGAGCCGGAGGCGCTCCGCCTCCCCGTCGATTAGATAAACAGCGCCCGCTATGACGTGGGGGTTATCCGCTAATAGTACGGCCGCGGAATCGAATAACTCCTTCGTATCCGCGGCCCCGTCCAGAGCCTTCGATATTTCGCGTAAGCCTTCGAACGCTCTGATGTGCCTTTGCAGTTCGGCCTCCGCCGGTCCGCCGCGCGGAGCCGGCGCATCCAACTCCTCGACGCGCTCCCGCCAAACCGCGAGTTCGGTTATCAACTCCGCCTTCGTTTTACGTTCGTCTTTCATATTTAATAACTCCGCAATTACAGAGCCGATTGCCGTACACCCTTTCTATACATATTAATATCCCTCCTCCAAAACCGCAAACATAAAATCCGGGCCCGGCGGCCGGTATCCGGTTGAAATACCCGGCGAATTACCGTATCCTTGCGCGGAGACAGCGGCGTTTAACGGTCGAATCCCACAGGAAGCGAGGGCCGCCAACGATGCCGACGGTAGAATCGTTAAAATGCCCCAATTGCGGCGCCGCCGTGCACGGCGCGGGCAAGGTAACCTGCCCCTACTGCGGCTCGGCCCTGGCCGTTTCCGTTCCGGACAGGGCGCACCTGAAGCGCTTAAGAAAAAGCTTCGGGACGCGCGGTCGTACCATACCGCCGGGCCGGAAGGTCCACTTCAAAGACTTGCCGAGCCTCGACGTCGATACCCGCACCACCGACATCCCGTTCCAACCGAAGGTAACGTACGATAAGCTGCCGGGCGGCAAACCCGGGCCCGCGCTCCAATCGGAGGCGCAGGACATCCTGGCCGTCGTCGAGAAGACGCAGCGGGCGGTTAACGAAGAAAACCTCGAGCTGTACATGACCACGGTTCACCCCGAGAACAAAGTGTTCTACGAGAGCGCGCGCCGGGGAGCCACGGACCAATTCATAACCAGCGACATGAAGCGGTACACGCTGGCCGTGGATTTCACGGCCTTGACGACCGAAGCCGCCGCCGCCGACGTTACTATAGAAGCGTTCATATTCTTCCCCTCGGGGCAAGTCAACCGCGTCGAGCCGACGTTCGCCTATACGCTGAAGAAGTATTCCGGCGAGTGGAAAATATCCGCTTCGCACGTGAAGGGCGCGAAGTCGGGGTTGCCCAAGGCCCTTTGGCTCGCCCTCATATTGCCCTTCGGAGGAATACTAGTCGGCGTCATCGCGGCTCTCTTCGCGGTCTTACAATCGTGCCAGCCGGAGCCGGAGGAAACCACGCCGACTAATGTAACCGTCGAGACTTCCGAACACGCTACCGTCACACGTGACGGCGTTCCCGTCGTCGGGGAGACGGCCGCCCCGGACGCCGAAGGTTATTACATAGCCGAAACCGGCATACCCCTATTCAAACAGCCCGACATGAAAGCCGGCTTTACGAGCGTAATCACGCCGGGGACGAAGTTCAAAGTAACGCGCCAACGCGGCGACTGGTACATGATAACGAGCGAGGACGGCGCCCGGGGCTGGGTCCCGGAGGCGATAATCGAGGCTAACCTGGGCGAAGATTTCAAACTCGAATAAGGCCGACCCGAATTTACGGCAAAAGAAATCCCCGCCTCCGTCGAGGCGGGGTCTTATTTGAAATAAAAACGGCTCGTCGGCTACTTCTCCCCTTCTCCCGAAGACTCCATCTCGTCGTCCAGCTTCTTCAGCGTGCCGTGGAATTCCGTCAGCGCCGAGTGGAACTTTTCCTTGGCGGTGGTGGTCCCGCGTTCGGCAACTTTCTTGAAGATGTCGGACAAAAGCGACGTCACTTCGTCCAGGCTCGCGCCTTCGCCGTGCTTCTCTTCCTTCTCGTTCATAACTTTTCCTCCATTCGTCGTTAACGCAACCTCAGCCTAAATCCGGTACTCGGCGCCGCGTACGCCCGCCGAAACGATTTGTACCGCGCCCGGCCGTTACGGCGCCATTAAAAAATACGCCACCAGGCCGGATACGAAGACGGCGAGCATGACCGCAACCACGACCACCACGGCGCCGGTGCGGTCCGGCGGCAACGCTATACCCTCGCGGACGGCCAACGCCTCTACGTACTCCTTCGACTCGCGGAGGCCCAGGCCGGTGTGCGCCCGCACGACCTTGATGGCCTGTACCTTCTTGCCCTCGCGCAACCAGCTCAGCGCTTCCTCCTCGTACGGAGGGCGTTCCGGCTCGGCGGGTTCGGCCTCCTCTTCGGCCTCCTCTTCGGCCTCCTCGAAGGAGAACTCGAACACGCCTTCGGCCTGCGTCTCGAGGGCGTACTCGGTGCCGCAGTGGGCGCACGTAATGACGGCGGCGCCCTCCTCGTAATGCAAGGCCGCGCCGCACGCGTTGCACCTCAGCTCGCGGGGCTCCATACCCATCGTACCCCATTATACGAAATACCGGCGCGGAGGCAAATAAAAACGCCGCGGCATACCCCCTCGGCGTTTTTAGCGTAGGGGACGGCCTTCAGGCCGGCCCACCATAATATTTCATATACCTTATTGAGGCCACACAGGAATGTGCGGCCTACGATATGCGGCGGCCGCACCTGAAGGTACGGCCCTACGCTATCAGTCCCCGCGCATCACCAGGACGCGCTTGGTCCCCGCGGCCTTGGTCTGCGGGTTGTAGTAGTGCAGCGTGAACTCGTCGCGGGGCGGCAGGACGAAGACGAGCTTGCCGCCGCTCGTCGCGCCGGGCGGCAGGTAGATGCCGTCGAATGGGTCCGCGGTCCCGTACGTCTTGACGTTGTAGTTGACGGCGTAACCCTCGGGCGTCTGG
>CBFCYS010000057.1:0-14813 GCA_965602215.1 uncultured bacterium | reverse complement strand
TCCGCGAGGGCGGCCGCACCGTCGGCGCCGGCGTCGTTACCGAAATCGAAGAGTAAGCTATGGCCTTAAAAGGAGCTAACCAAATAATTACGCTCGAGTGCACGGTGTGCAAGGAACGCAATTACACCACTACCAAGAACAAGAAGAAGCACACCGACCGGCTCGAGTTGAATAAGTATTGCCCGCGCTGCCGTAAGCACACGCCCCATAAAGAAACAAAATAGGGTCATAGCTCAATTTGGCAGAGCACCGGATTCCAAATCCGGCGGTTGGGGGTTCGAGTCCCTCTGGCCCTGAATACGCCGAAGGCGCACGAGGAGAGAACGGCGATGCGCAAGCTGTGGAATTTTCTAGGAGAAGTACGGGCCGAGCTCAAGAAGGTAACCTGGCCCACGTGGATCGAGGTCTTTTCTTCGACCATCGTCGTTATCATAACGACCTTGATCTTCGCGGCCTTAATAGGCGTTTGGGATAAAGTCTTGATGGAGATAATGCTCCGCATCCTGTAAGCGAGCGGGAGAGGTAATTTTGGCCGAAGAAGAGGTAACCGCCGCGACCGCGGGAGTCGAAGGGCCGGAAGGCGCGCCCGCCGAGGAAAAAGCCCCCGCGTACCGGGTTCGGACGGAGGACCCGGACGTGCGGTGGTACGTCGCCCACACGCTGACGGGCCACGAGCAAAAGGTCAAGGCCGCCATCGACCGCGCCGTTGAAGATCGCAGCCTGGGCGGCCTGATATACGGCGTCCTCGTCCCGGCGGAAGAAGTCACCACCCAGACCAAACGGGGCAAGGGCGTCCGCAAGAAGGTTTTCTTCCCCGGGTACGTGCTGGTCCAGATGAAGGTCAGCGAGGAGTCCTGGGGATTCGTGCGGCGGACCGCCGGCGTCACCGGCTTCGTCGGCTCGGGCTCCGCGCCGACGCCGTTGTCGGACGAAGAGGTCCAGATCGTGTTGGACCAGGTCGAGGGCCGCAAGCCCCAGATCGAGGTCGAGTTCGACTTCGAGGAGAGTGACGTCGTAAACATTACCTCGGGCCCGTTCGCGAACTTCTCCGGCGTGGTGGAGGAAATTTACCCCGACCGCGGCAAATGCAAGGTTATGGTGACGGTGTTCGGCCGCGCCACGCCGGTGGAATTGGATATCTCGGAGGTTGAGAAGGCCCGCTAGCGGCGTCTCGTCGCGTCCGGAGGCCGTTCGATATGGCTTTTAAAAGATTAATCACGAAGATAAAGTTGCAGGTGCCGTCCGGGCAGGCGAACCCGGCGCCTCCGGTGGGGCCCGCGTTGGGCCAGCACGGCGTGAACATCATGGCCTTCTGTCAGCAGTTCAACGAGGCCACCAAGGACAAGCAGGGGCTTATCGTGCCCGTCATCATATCGGTATTTCACGACAAGTCCTTCACTTTTGAGATCAAGACGCCGCCGGCGGCGATCCTGCTCAAGAAGGCGGCCAATATCGCGAAGGGTTCGCCGGAACCGAACCGCGAAAAGGTCGCGACGGTTACGTACGAACAGGTAGAGGACATCGCGCGCGCCAAGATGGTCGACTTGAACGCGGCTTCGCTGGAGGCCGCGGTGAAGATAATCGAGGGGACCGCCCGTTCGATGGGCATCACGGTCGAGTAGCGATCCCTCGACAGCGGAGGCTTTGCACGTGGCGGGAAAGAAATACGCGGAAGCGAAGACGAAAGTGGACCGCGAGACCGAGTACTCGCTGGCGGATTCCGTAAAGCTGGTGCGCGACGCGGCCTACGCCGGCTTCGACGAGACGGTGGACCTGGCGTTCCGGCTGGGCGTCGACCCGCGGCACGCCGACCAGATGGTCCGCGGCTCGGTGGTGCTGCCCCACGGGACCGGCAAGGCGGTGCGCGTCCTGGTCCTGACCAAGGGCGAGAAGGTTCGCGAGGCGGAGGAGGCCGGGGCCGACTACGCCGGCCTGGAAGACTACCTCAAGAAAATAGAGAAGGATAACTGGCTCGATTTCGACCGCATCGTCGCGACGCCGGACGTGATGAAGGATGTCGCCCGGCTGGGCAAATTGCTCGGGCCCCGCGGATTGATGCCCAGCCCCAAGACGGGGACCGTGACGTTCGAAGTCTCGAAGGCGGTAGCGGACATCAAGAAGGGCAAGGTGGACTACCGCGTCGACAAGTTGGGGAACGTGCATATGACGGTAGGCCGCCTGTCGTTTACGGCCGAACAGCTCACCGCGAACGCGGCGACCGCCATCGAGGCCGTGGTGAGGGCCCGGCCGGCGGCGGTGAAGGGGCAATACATCCGGAAACTGGTTATCTCGAGCACGATGGGCCCCGGCATCCGCGTTAGCAAGCAGGAAGCTTTGGCGTTGGCCAGCGGTTAACGCCTCCAAGTGACGGTGCTGTATAATGCCTATTAGTAGACAGAAGAAGGAAGAGATACTGGCCGACCTCAAGGCGGCCCTGGCCGAGGCCGGCGGCGTGCTGTTCACCGACTTCCGCGGCGTGGACGTCGCCGGGATGACCGAGCTGCGGGCCAGGCTGCGCGCGGAGGGGTCGCGCTACGTCGTCGCCAAGCGTACGTTGGCGGAACTCGTCCTGACCGAAGCCCCGGCCGGAACGCTGGACACGCTGCTCGACGGGGCCACCGGCATCGCCTTCGTGGGCGAAGAGCCCATCTCGGTCGCGAAGGTCCTGGTGGATTTCCGCAAGGAGTATGAGAGCTTCGTCATAAAGGGCGGCCTGTTGGGCGGCGAGTTCATCGAAGCGGATCAAATAGGCGCGCTGGCCAGGACGCCGCCGCGCGAAGTGCTCCTGGCGACGCTGTTCGCGGCCATGAAAGCGCCGCACACGTCGCTGGTCGCCGTTTTGGCGGGAACGATCCGCAAGGCGGTCGCGACGTTAGCCGCGATAGCCGATAAAAAAAGAGAAGAGGAAACCCCGGCCGAGGCATAGGGGCCGCGGAGTCAGGTATAGTCGATACGGAATTATTCTAAGGAGGAAAGCCCGCTCGGGCGAACGGTTTATGACCAAGGAAGATATCAAGGAAGCCATAAAGTCGATGACGGTACTCGAGCTCTCGGAGCTGGTTAAAGAGCTCGAGGACGAATTCGGCGTTACGGCCGCGGTGCCGATGGCGATGGCGGCGGCCCCGGCCGACGCGGCGCCGGCCGCCGAAGAGAAGACCGAGTTCAACGTGACGTTGAAGGCTATCGGCGACAATAAGATTCCGGTAATCAAAGTTGTCCGCGAGGTGACGGGCCTGGGTTTGAAAGAGGCCAAAGAACTCGTGGACGGCGCGCCCTCTCCCGTCAAGGAAGGTTTGTCGAAAGAGGACGCCGAACAGGTCAAGGCGAAGCTGGAAGAAGTCGGTGCCACCGTCGTTTTGGAATAAAGCGTCGGCGGGCGGAAGCCGAGGAATCTCGGCCGTGGCGCGGGAGGCTCGCGCGGCGACGGCCTCGCGCCGTCCCTTGCCCACGGCTAAAGGAGTGCTGGGGGTTTGACGATACAAAGAATATCTTTCGCGGATAAGGTCGAGCCGATAGATATCCCGAACCTGCTGGATATCCAGAAGAAGTCGTACGAGGATTTCCTGCAGCATCTGACGCTGCCCAACAAGCGCGGCTCCCAGGGCCTGCAGTACATCTTCGTCAACACCTTCCCCATCTACGACTTCAACGGCGACTCCTACCTCGAGTTCGTCGAGTACAACATCGGCTACACCAAGTACTCCATCGAAGAATGTAAGGTCAAGGGGATGACGTTCGGCGTACCGCTGCGCGCCAAGTTCCGTTTCGTGGTGCGCGAGCGCGAGGGGCCGAACAAAGAGCCGCGCGTGGTCGATATTCGGGAAGAGGAGCTCTACCTGGGCGAGATCCCGATGATGACCGAACGCGGTTCGTTCATCATAAACGGCGCGGAGCGGGTTATCGTGTCGCAGCTGCACCGCTCGCCGGGGCTGGTCTTCAAGCAGACGGAGCACTCCAGCGGGAAGATCCTCTACGGCGCGTCCATCATCCCCCACCGCGGCGCCTGGCTCGAGATCGCGTTCGACGTCAACGGCGTCGTCAACTTCTCCATCGACCGGACGAACCGGCAGCCGCGCATACCGGTAACGGTACTGCTGCGCGCGTTCGGCTACGGCGACGCGGGCGAAATAGCGAAGCTCTACTTCGACGCGGAATCGGTCAACGTCTCGCGGCGTACGGGCCTGCTAGGCAACTACCTGGCGGCCGACGTCAAGACCGCGGAGGGCACCACGCTCTTTAAGCGGTTCACCCAAATAGACGAGAACGTGCTCGACCTCCTGCGCGACAACCGCGTCAAGGCGGTGGAAGTCCTGGCCTCGCGCAACGGCCTGGAAGTCGGCGCCATATTGCCGACGCTGCACAAGGACGAAGAAAGCCGCGTCAAGACCCGCGCCGACGCGCTGATTAAAATTTATAACGAGATCCGCCCGGGCGACCTCTCCAATCTGGAGACGGCGGAGGCCGCGTTCGAGAACCTCTTCGCCAATCCCAAGCGGTACGACCTGAGCAAGGTAGGCCGCCGCAAGCTCGACGTCAAGCTGGGGCTGGACTTCCCGTTGGAAGACAGAACGCTGCACGCCGAAGACGTGCTCGAGGCGGTGCGCGAGCTGGCGACGCTGCACGCCCAGGAGGGCGACGCGGACGACGTCGACCACCTCGGCAACCGGCGCGTGCGCGCGGTGGGCGAGCTGTTGGAGTACCGCTTCCAGGTGGGCCTGACCCGGATGGAGCGCGTCATCCGCGAGCGGATGAGCATCCTCGACCTGGAAGACAGCATGCCGCGCGACCTGGTGAACGCGAAGCCGCTCATGAGCGCGGTGAAGGAGTTCTTCGGCTCGAGCCAGCTCAGCCAGTTCCTGGACCAGATCAACCCGCTGGCCGAGCTCACGCACAAACGGCGCCTCTCGGCGCTGGGCCCGGGCGGCCTTTCCCGCGAGCGCGCCAACTTCGAGGTGCGCGACGTTCACTACACCCACTACGGCCGGATGTGCCCCATCGAGACGCCGGAGGGTCCCAACATCGGCCTTATCACCAGCCTCGCGACCTATTCCCGCATCAACGAGTTCGGCTTCATCGAGACGCCGTACTTGCGCGTGAAGAAGGGCCGCGTTACCGGCGAGGTCGTTTACCTCGACGCCGGCGAGGAGGATAACTTCACCGTCGGCCAGGCCAACGCGCCGGTCGACGGCCGGGGCCGCTTCATCGCCAAGCACGTGTACGCGCGCCGGCGGGGCGAGTTTATCCTGGTCGAGCCCGGGGAGGTTGACTTCGTCGACATATCGCCGCGGCAACTCGTCTCCATCTCCACCTCGTTGATCCCGTTCCTGGAGCACGACGACGCCAACCGCGCCCTCATGGGGTCCAACATGCAGCGGCAGGCGGTGCCGCTGGTGAATACCGAGGCGCCGTACGTCGCCACCGGCATCGAGGGCCGCGTGGCCCGGGATTCGGGCGTAATCGTAACGGCCGATGCCGCGGGCACGGTCGAAAAGGTCACCGCCGACGCCATCGTTATCCGCCCCGATACCGCCGAGGACGACGCCGCGTACGGGTGGTTCGAGCCGGACGCCTACAAGTTGAAGAAGCACGAGCGGACGAACCAGGACACCTGCTTCAACCAGGTCCCCATAATCAAGAAGGGGGACCGCGTTAAGGCGGGCCAGGTTATCGCGGACGGCCCGGCCACCAAGAACGGCGAGCTCGCGCTGGGCCGGAACATCCTCGTCGCTTTCATGCCGTGGATGGGTTACAACTTCGAAGACGCCATCGTGGTGAGCAAGCGGCTGGTGGAGAGCGACGGCTTCACTTCCGTGCACGTCGAGGAATTCGAAATCGAGTGCCGCGAGACCAAGCTGGGCCGCGAGGAGATAACCCGCGACATTCCCAACGTCGGCTCCGACGCGCTCAAGAACCTCGACGAGAACGGAATAATATGCGTCGGCGCGGAGGTGCACGCCGGCGACATACTGGTGGGCAAGGTCGCCCCCAAGGGCGAGTCCGAGCTCACGCCGGAGGAGCGGCTGTTGCGCGCTATCTTCGCCGAGAAGGCGGGCGACGTGCGCGACGCCTCGCTCAAGGCGCCCCCGGGGATGAGCGGCATCGTCGTCGACGTGAAAGTATTCTCGCGTAAGGAGCGGGAGCGCGCCGACGGCCGCGCCCGCGCGGACGAGGCCCGGCGCATCGACAAGCTCGAGAGCGAGAAGAAGCAAAGAGTCGACGCCGCGCGCGAGGTGTGCGAGAAGCAGCTTACCAAACTCATGCAGGGCAACACCTTCAACTACCGGCTGGTCGACGACTTGACGGGGGGTGTCCTGCTGGGCAAGGGGGCCAAGGTGACGCCCGCCGCGCTCCGCAAAAAGATACTGGAACCGGTAGTCGAGCGGCGCGTGGGGATGCGCGGCGTCGTGGGGCGGAACGTGGAAAAAGTGGTAAGCCGATTCCACAGCTACGCCCACGAGGTCTCGAGCTATATAGATAAGGAGACCGACCGCATCCGCAAGGGCGACGACTTGCCGCCGGGCGTCCTCAAGATGGTAAAGGTATACGTCGCCCGCAAGCGCCGCCTCACCATCGGCGACAAGATGGCAGGCCGCCACGGCAATAAGGGCGTCGTCGCCAGAATAGTCCCGGAAGAGGATATGCCCTACATGGAGGACGGCACGCCGGTCGACCTCGTCCTTAACCCGTTGGGCGTACCGAGCCGGCTCAACGTGGGCCAGATATTCGAGACTCACCTCGGGTGGGCCGCGCATAAATCGGGGGTCTTCTTCGAGTGCCCCATCTTCGAGGGCGGTTCCGAAGAGGAGATAAAACGTTACCTGGAGGCAGCCGACATCCCGGTTAAGGGAAAGGTAACGCTGTACAACGGCCGCACCGGCGAACCGTTCAGCCACGACGTGACCGTGGGCTACATCTACCTGTTTAAATTGCTCCACCTGGCCGACGACAAGATCCACGCGCGGTCGGTGGGGCCGTACTCGCTTGTAACGCAGCAACCGTTGGGTGGAAAGGGCCAGTTCGGCGGCCAGCGCTTCGGCGAAATGGAGGTTTGGGCCCTGGAGGCCTACGGCGCGGCGTACACGCTGCAGGAGCTGTTGACCGTTAAATCGGACGACGTCCTGGGGCGCGCCCGCACCTACGAGGCCATCGTCAAGGGCCGGAACATACCGGACGCCGATACGCCCGAATCGTTCAACGTTTTAATACACGAGCTCCGGGCATTGTGCCTAGACGTTCATCCAGAAGAGGCGTAAGGCCGGCCCGCGTCGCCGGCGTTCGCGCGCGGCGGCGTTACCGGCCTCGACGCGTCGGGGGATAACGTGATCTGGGGACTCTACGACGATAAGAGGAAGCAACGGAAAGAGTTTACGTCCGTCACCATCGGGATAGCCTCGCCCGAGAAGATCCTCTCGTGGTCGCACGGAGAGGTGAAGAAGGCCGAGACGATCAACTACCGGACTTTCCGACCGGAACGTGACGGCCTGTTCTGCGAGCGCATTTTCGGCCCCACCAAGGACTGGGAATGCGCCTGCGGTAAATACAAGCGCATCAAGAACCGCAACGTCGTCTGCGACCGCTGCGGCGTCGAGGTGACGGAGTCGCGCGTGCGCCGCGAGCGGATGGGCCACATCAAGCTCGTCTCGCCGGTGGCGCATATATGGTTCGTCAAGGGCGCGCCCAACTACGTCGCCAACCTGTTGGGCATCTCGAGCCGGGACCTGGAACGCGTCGTTTACTACGCCTCCTATCTGGTCGTCGACCCGGGCCTCAAGTCCGAGACCGGCCTCGCCGCCGGCCAGATTATCTCGGAAGAGCAGTACCGCCGCCTCTACGAGAAATTCCCCGGCGAGTTCGTCGCGGAGATGGGGGCGCCGGCGGTACGGCGGCTGCTCGAGGAGCTGCACCTGGATACGTTGTCGGTGGAGCTCAAGGTCGACCTCGAGGAGACGAGGTCGAAGCAGAAGCGGAAAACGCTGCTCAAAAGGCTGCAGCTCGTCGAATCGTTGCGCAAGTCGGGGAACCGGCCGGAGTGGATGATCCTGGAAGTGCTCCCGGTGCTGCCGCCGGACCTCAGGCCGCTGGTTCCGCTCGACGGCGGCCGATTCGCCACCTCCGACCTCAACGACCTCTACCGGACCGTGATAAACCGGAACAACCGCCTCCGCAAGCTTATCGAGCTCAAGGCGCCGGACGTCATCCTTCGCAACGAGAAGAGGATGCTGCAGGAGTCGGTGGACGCGCTGTTGGACAACGGCCGCCGGGGCTACGCCGTGCGCGGCGTCAACAACCGCCCCCTCAAGTCGCTGTCCGACAACCTCAAGGGCAAGCTGGGACGCTTCCGCCAGAACCTGTTGGGTAAGCGCGTGGACTACTCGGGCCGCGCCGTAATCGTCGTCGGGCCGGAGCTTAAGCTCCACGAGTGCGGCATCCCCAAGAAGATGGCCCTGGAGCTCTTCAAGCCGTTCATCATCCAGAAGCTGGAGGAGCACGGCTTCGTTCACACCATCAAGAGCGCCAAGCGCCTGGTCGAGCAAGTCAAGCCCGAGGTGTGGGACATCCTGGAGGAGTGCATCCGCGACTACCCGGTCATGCTCAACCGCGCGCCCACGCTGCACCGCCTCGGCATCCAGGCCTTTAAGCCGGTGCTGGTCGAGGGTTCCGCCATCAGGATACACCCGCTGGTATGCACCGCCTTCAACGCCGACTTCGACGGCGACCAGATGGCGGTTCACTTACCGCTCTCGCCCGAGGCCCAGCTCGAGGCCAAGCTGTTGATGGCGAGTACGCGCAACATCCTTTCGCCGGCGCACGGCAAGCCGCTCGCCACGCCCACCCAGGATATCGTCCTGGGGTGTTACGCCCTCACCAAGCCCAAAGAGGGCGAGAAAGGCCAGGGCAAAGCGTTCGCCGACGTCGACGAGGTTACGTTGGCCTATGATCTCGGCGAAGTGGGCCGGTACGCCAAAATAAGGGTCCGCCTGTACGGCGAGCTTATAGACACCACCGTGGGCCGGGTGCTGTTAAACGAGTTATTGCCGGACGGCTTCATCTTCGTCAATAAAACGGTCGATAAGAAGACGCTGGCCGGCGTAATAGCGGAAGTCTATAAGACCTACGGCCTCGCCCGCACGGTCTCGCTTCTGGACGACCTGAAGGACCTGGGCTTCCTGCACGCCACGTTGGCCGGCGTTACGTTCGGCGTCGACGACCTGATCGTGCCGCCCGAAAAGCCGGCCCTCATCGAGGAGACCAAACAAGAAGTCGAGAAGATAGACAAGCTCTACAAGCAGCAGGCCATAACGTACGGCGAGCGCTACAACATGGTCATCGACGCTTGGACCAGGACCACCGACGTTCTGAGCGAGCTGGTCTTCGAACAATTGTCGAAGGACGCCAAAGGCTTCAACCCGGTATTCATTATGGCGGATTCCGGGGCGCGGGGTTCGCAGAACCAGATCCGCCAGCTCTGCGGCCTGCGGGGCCTGATGGCCAAGCCGCAGAAGAAGATAGTAGGCCGCATCGGCGAGATCATCGAGCAGCCCATCCTCTCCAATTTCCGCGAGGGCTTGTCGGTGTGGGAGTACTTCATTTCGACTCACGGCGGCCGCAAAGGCCTGGCCGATACGGCGCTCAAGACCGCCGACGCCGGCTACCTCACGCGGCGGTTGGTGGACGCGGCCCACGACCTCATCGTGACCGAAGACGACTGCCGCACGCTGCTCGGCATCGAGATGACGGCGCTCAAGGAGGGCGAGGAAGTAATCGCGTCGCTGGGCGACCGCGTGCTGGGGCGCGTGGCGCTGGAGGACGTGTACGACCCGGTCACCGGCGAGCTCATCGTCGCCGCCAACCAGCTCATCGACGAGGAAGAGGCCGAGAAGATCGAGATGTCCAACGTGACGTCGGCCAAGATACGGTCCGTCCTGACGTGCGAGTCGCGCCGCGGCGTGTGCACGCTGTGCTACGGCAAGAACCTCGCCACCGGCAAGCTGGTGAACGTGGGCGAGGCGGTGGGCGTCGTCGCGGCCCAGTCCATCGGCGAGCCCGGGACGCAGCTTACGCTCCGCACCTTCCACGTCGGCGGTACGGCCAGCCGCATCGTGGAGCAGTCCAAGATCCTGGCCAAAATCGCGGGGAAAGCACGCTTCGATCGGCTGCGTAAGGTCCAAAGGCCGGACGGCTCCACTATCGTTCTGTCGCGCAACGCCGAGCTGAACATCGTTGACGACGAGGGCCGGGACCGGATAAAGTACGCCGTGCCGTACGGCGCGTCGTTGCGGGCGGAAGACGGCCAGCTGTTGGAGAAGGGCCAGATTATATATGAGTGGGACCCGTACAGCGAGCCGATTCTCGCCGACGTCGCCGGCAAGGTTGAGCTGCGCGACATCCTGGACGGCGTCACCCTCCGCGAAGAGGTGGACGCCGCGGGCCTCATCCAGCGCGTCGTGGTGGGCGGCACCAGGCGTAAGGACCTCGACCCCCACATCGTCATACACACCGACGGCCGCGGTAAAAGCGTCGAATACCCCGTACCGTTCGGCGGGTATCTCAACGTCCACGAAGGCGACCGGGTCGAGGCCGGCAGGTTGCTGGTCAAACTCCCGCGCGAGATAGGTAAAACCCGCGACATCACCGGCGGCCTGCCGCGCGTCGCGGAGTTGTTCGAGGCGCGCCGGCCCAAGAACCCGGCCATCATCGCCGAGATCGACGGACACGTCGAGATAAAGGGAACCAAGAAGGGCAAGCGAAAAATAGACGTCGCCGGCGAACATCAAGCCAAGGAATACGAAATCCCGCAGGGGAAACACCTGAAGGTGCACGAGGGCGATTCCGTAACCGCCGGCCAGCAGTTGTGCGACGGCAACATCGACCCCCACGACATCCTCCGCGTCAAGGGCGACAAGGAAGTCCAGGAATACCTGGTTAACGAAATTCAGGAGGTCTACCGCCTGCAGGGCGTCGACATCAACGATAAACACCTCGAGAGCATCGTGCGCAAGATGCTGCGGAAAGTCAAGATCGAGACGGTGGGCGATACCGATTTACTGCCCGAGCAGGTGGTGGATAAGTTCCTGTTCCGCGACATCAACGAGAAGATGATAACCCAGCGCAAGAAACCGGCGACCGCCAGCCCCATCCTACAGGGCATAACCGAAGCGGCGTTGTCTACCGATTCGTTTATAAGCGCGGCCTCCTTCCAAAAGACGACTCACATCCTGGCGGAGGCGGCCTTCGCCGGCAAGCGGGATAACCTGTTGGGGTTGAAAGAGAACGTCATCATGGGCCACTTGATCCCGGCGGGCTTGGGCGCTTTCGACGCGTCCAAGGTGACCCTCCAAATCGAAGAGGAAGTCCCGGCGGAACCCGAGAAAGCCGAAGAGGAACTCGTTCGCGAGAAGTAACGCCGCGTCTTGCGGCGGCTCGACGGAGAGATTATGCCTACTATAAATCAGCTCGTACGACACGGCCGCGCGCAGGTGCGGAGGAAATCGAAATCGCCCGCGCTCGCCAAATGCCCGCAGCGGCGCGGCGTTTGCACGCGGGTGTGGACCATAACGCCCAAAAAGCCCAATTCGGCGCTGCGTAAGGTAGCCCGTGTGCGCCTTACCACCGGCACCGAGGTTACGGCCTATATTCCCGGCGTGGGCCACAACCTGCAGGAGCACTCGATCGTCCTGGTGCGCGGCGGCCGCGTCAAGGATATCTCGGGCGTCCGTTATCACATCATCCGCGGCGTGCTCGACGCGTCGGGGGTTTCGGATCGCAACCGCGGCCGGTCGAAATACGGCGCCAAAAAGCCCAAGAAGGCGAAGTAAAATCGCTTTCTGGGCGACATCGTAACGCGGAGGTTTAACGCACAATGGCGCGTTCGCGCAAACCCGAGAAACGCAGTTGGCCCCCCGACCCCAAGTTTGGGTCGCCCCTCGTGACGAGGTTCGTGAATAACATCGTGTCGCGCGGCAAAAGTTCCGTGGCCGAAGGTATATTCTACCGCGCGATGGAAATCGTGGCCGAAAAAACGGGCGAAGACCCGCTGGCCGTATTCACCCGGGCCCTTAACAACGTCAAGCCGTCGCTGGAGGTCAAGTCCCGGAGGGTTGGCGGCGCCACGTACCAGGTACCGGTGGAGGTGCCGCAGCAGCGGCGCGGGGCGCTGGCCATACGTTGGCTCAAGGCCGCGGCCCTGGCCAGGTCGGAATACCGGATGGAGAATAAATTGGCCGGAGAGATCCTGGACGCCGCCAAGGGCACCGGCGCGGCGCATAAGAAAAAGGAGGACACGCACCGGATGGCCGAGGCCAATAAGGCTTTTGCCCATTACCGCTGGTAATTGCTGCGGCGGGTACAGCTGGTTGATGATAAACAATCGAGCACAACGCGCTCGTCCGGATGCGGGCTGAGGTCCTAAGGCTTGGGGAGAATAGTAGCCATCCCTTGCCGGGGATGGTTTCTTTTCGCGTAACGTTATGCCGCGGAAATCGCCTATAGAGAAGGTACGGAACGTGGGGATAGCCGCCCACGTCGACGCCGGTAAGACCACCGTTACCGAGCGGGTCTTGTACTATACCGACAAGACGTACAAGATAGGCGAGGTCGACGAGGGCGCCGCGGAGATGGATTGGATGGAGCTGGAGCGCGAACGCGGCATCACCATAACCGCCGCGGCGACCACCGTGTCTTGGCGCAACCACCGTATTAATATTATCGATACGCCGGGCCACGTGGATTTCACCGTCGAGGTCGAGAGGTCGCTCCGCGTCCTCGACGGCGCCGTCGTCGTCCTGTGCGCCGTGGGCTGCGTGGAGCCGCAGTCCGAAACCGTTTGGCGCCAGGCCAACCGCTACCACATACCGCGCATCGTCTTCGTAAACAAGATGGACCGCGTCGGCGCCGATTTCTTCGCCGCGGTTGGCGACCTCCGCGAGAAGCTGGCCGCCAACGCCGTACCGATACAGGTGCCCATCGGCGCCGAGGGTACTTTCGTCGGCGTTACCGACCTTATAACCATGACGCCGTACATCTTCGACGCCGACACGCTGGGGAAGAACTACGACCCCATAAGCCTGTACAGCTTGCGCGAGGAACGGCGCGCCGAAATTATGGCCTGGCGCAAGAACATGCTCGAGTCGCTGGCCGAGGTGGATGAGTTCGCTATGGAGGCGTTCCTCGACGGCCGCGAGTTGACCCGGGACGAGATCGTGGCCGCCATCCGCCGGGCGACGCTGGACTACGCCATCGTCCCGGTGCTGTGCGGCTCGGCGCTCCGCAATATCGGCGTCCAGCTGCTCATCGACGCCGTCGTCGACTTCCTGCCGTCGCCGGTGGACGTGCCGCCGGTGATAGGGCACAAACCGGGTCGGAAGGAAACCGACGTCCGCCGCGCGGCCGACGACGAGCCGTTCTCCGCGCTCGCGTTCAAGATTATGACCGACCCGTACGTGGGTCGGCTTACGTTCGTCCGGGTCTATTCCGGTACGCGGGCCGCGGGGGCCACGGCCTTCAACGTCAATACCGACAAACGGGAAAAGTTGGGCCGTCTGCTCGAGATGCACGCCAATGACCGCGAAGACGTCGAAGCCGTATACGCCGGCGACATCGCCGCCGTCGTCGGCCTGAAGAATACCTTTACCGGCGATACGCTGTGCGACGACAAACACCCCATCTTGTTGGAGCGTATAAGGTTCCCCGTGCCGGTGGTTTCGGTCGCCATCGAGCCCAAGACCAAGGCCGACGAGGAGGCGCTCAACGAATCACTGGCCAAGCTGGCGGAGGAGGACCCAACCTTCAAGGTCCGGTACGACGAGGCCACGGGCCAGACCATAATTTCGGGGATGGGCGAGCTCCATCTGGATATATTGACGAAGAGGATGATGCGGGAGTTCGGCGTCGCGGCCAACGTCGGGCCGCCGCAGGTGGCTTACAAAGAGACGGTTTCGGCCGTCGGGCGCGGCGAGGGGAAGTTCGTCAAACCGGCGGGCGCCAAAGGCCAGTACGGCCACGTGTGCCTGGAGGTCCGTCCCCACGCCGATGGTGACTTCGCGTTCGAAAATCGCCTCGGCGGCGGCGTGCTGGAGCGGGAATACGTGGCGGCCGCCGAACGCGGCGTCCGGGGGGCGTCGGAGGCCGGCGTGTTGGCGGGCTTCCCGGTATCGGGGGTGGCCGTCGCTCTCTACGACGGCTCTTCTCACCCGGTGGAGTCGACGCCCATAGCGTTCGAGATCGCGGCCCAGCAGGCTTTCCGCGAGGCCATGTTGAAGGCCCATCCCGAGTTGCTCGAGCCCTACGGTACGATTGAAATAGTAACGCCCAAGGAGTACGTCGGCGACGTCATAAACGACCTCAACGGCCGCCGTTCGGAGGTCGTCGGGATGGAGCACCGCGCCGACGCGGAAATAATCAGGGCCGTCTGCCCCATAGCCGAGACCTTCGGCTATGCCACCGGCCTGCGGTCCATAACGCAAGGGCGCGCGACCTATTCGCTGGAGTTCCTGCGTTACGGTAAAGTACCGAAAAGCATCGCCGACCAGATTTTAAGGCTCGCGCGGGGGTTCGTACCGGAATTTTAGGAGCGGTAGTGGGTTTTAGGCGTAAATATGCTTTACTTTTAAGGCGTTTTGTGTTATACGTTGAAACTTCGCGCCTCGCCCCGGCCGCGGTGGCGGGCGCGTACGACTTATAATAGCGGCCATATTCGGCAAATCGCATAAAAGCAGACGTAAAAATATCTACCGCTTGAGGACATCGGAGGTTTTGACGCCATGGCCAAGGCGAAGTTTGAGCGGACCAAGCCGCACGTCAACGTGGGGACGATA
>CBFCYS010000056.1:0-14861 GCA_965602215.1 uncultured bacterium | reverse complement strand
GTCGTCGTACGTCAGGCCGTACGCGCCGGCGCCGCCGCAGCACGTTACCGCCCCCGGCGCCTCCAGCTCGACCAGCTCGCCGATTTTATTCAACAGCGCGCGCGGCTCCGCGGTTACGCCCAGCCCCCGCGCCAGGTGACACGGGTCGTGGTACGTTACGCGCCCTTCGTCCCGTGCCTCGATAACGTCCGGCGGGATAAGCTCGGTGAAGTCCTTCACGCGCTCCTTGAGCGACGCCGCGGCCGGGACCCCCAGCACGTCGTTATAATAATAGGTGAGCATCGTGCCGCAGGAGCCGCAGTCGACGGCTATCGGCTCGTCGCCTTCCAAGGCGGCGACGTTCCGCGCGGCGAGCCTGCGCGCCAGCGCGACGTCGCCGTTGGCCAGCGCGGGGATGCCGCAGCACCTTCGCGCCGCGGGTACGTAGACCAGGTAGCCGGCCCGGGTGAGGAGGTCGACGACCGCTCGAGCGGTGGAAGGGTACAAATAAGTCGTGCCGCAGCCGGCGAAATAGGTGACCTGGCCGCGCCACTCCGTCCCCTCCGCCGGCATGAAGTATTGCTCCTGCCAGGCGTCGAACGGTTTCGCCTCCAGCTTTGGGAGCGCCAGCCGGGGCGGCAGGCCGAAGAACCACAGCGCGAACGGCAGGACGTGGAACTCCTGCGCGAGGTGCAGCAGCCGCGTCAACCGCGCCAGGAGCCGGGGCCGGCCCAGCGCCAGGCGGTAGGCCCACGACTTGAAGAAGGGTAGGCCGCCGCGGCACAGGCCCGCCTCCCGCGCCGCCAGGACCAGCACGTCGCCCGCCACGCCCGAGGGGCAGCGTTCCGCGCACGCGCGGCAGCTCAGGCAATACTCCAGCGCCTCCAGGAACGGCGCGCCGAAATCCTCGGCGGGAGGCTCGCCCTCCAGCGCGGCCTCCAGCAGGGCCAGGCGGCCCCGAGGCGAGAAACGCTCGGAGGCCGTGGCGCGGAAGGCCGGGCACACCTCGCGACACAGGCCGCAGCGGAGGCACCGCGCGAGGTTTTCGCGCCAGCCGTCTATAAGGTTTTCTCGTTTTTCCGGGGCCATTTCGGATTAGGCGGTAAAAAACGGTTGCCTCGGGGCGGCGTTAAACTATAATATAAAGGTACGGAGGAAGTACGTAATGCGTAATATTACTATAATAGCGGTTGCGATAATAGCGCTAACGACGACGGCGGCCGGTGGGCCCCCGCCGCCCAGTCGGGCGTTCATGGGCCTGAACGCGGGCTACGCCTATAGCTCGGCGGCGGGCAATCGCATCGCGGCGTCCGGCTGGGGCCCGGCGTTCCGCGGCGAGTTCGGCTACCGGCTCAGCCCCGCCGTCACGCTGCCGTACGTTACGGGCGGCGTGACCTGGAGCCGGGGCGACGTACCGGAGTGGGAGATAAAGGCGTACCCCGAGCCCGCGCGGTACTTCGGCCTGCTTGCGACGCAGCTTACCGTCGGCGGCTACTACCGCTACCCCCTAAAAGGCGACGTACTCGCCGCGTACGGCGGGCCGGCCTTCCTGGCGGCGTGGCAGCGGCGCGAGGTGCAGACCTGGTACGGCGGGACGATGGATGAGAACGCCGGCTCGGGGCTCGGCTGGGCGGCGGTGGCCGGCGTGGAGTTCGCGCCCGGCGGCGGCCAGACAATTAGCTTCCAGCTGTTGTACGGCCGGACGTATTCGGCGTGGTCGGATTTGCCGGCCGGCGCCGACGACGGGTTCACGTTCGAGCAACTGCAGATAGGCGGCGCAATTCGCTTCTTTTTGTTTTAAATGATAGGAGGCCGCTATGCGGCATTTAACGGTGACGTTTCTTATAATAGCGGGTTTGGCCGGCGGCTCGGCGTCCGCGGACGTGGACCTTCCCGGCCGCATCTCTTTCGGCTTCAACGTCGGCGGCTGCCACAGCGCGAATGACCACAGCCGCTGGTCGGCGAGCGGGGCCGGGTACACGTACTTCGGCGAAGTCGCGTACGAGTCGACGAGCTGGCTCGTCGCGCCGCTGTTACAGTGGGGATATAGCTACGCCGCGGGCGACGTGCCGGCCTGGGAATCGGAAGCGTATTCCGAACGCCCTACAGAGATTAGGGGCGAGGGCGATACCTTTATAATGGGCGGCCGCGTGCGGGTCCCGCTGTGGGAGATGAAACTCCGGCCGTACGCGGGCGGGGGTCTGGCGTGGACGAATTACAACCGCATCGTGTTGGCAGACGCCCGCGTGCTCTCCGATAACGGCAGCTTCGGCACCGGCTGGGCGGCGCTGGGCGGTTTGGAGTTCTTCCCGTCCCCGGCCAGCGGCTTCTCTTTGGCTTTGGAGTACCGGTACGGCGTAACGAAGCAGGAGTGGCGGCAGCCCCCCGTGCAAGGGGATAAAGGGCCGTTCGAGTTGGAGTTCGACCTGACGGAGAAACTGCTCACGATAGGCGTAAAGGTGTACGTGCTGTAAAAGGGGAAATATGGCCGAGGAATGGCAAGGACCGCTTGAGAAGGTGGACGCGTGGCGCTGGCGATTGCCGAAGTCGTACGACGGCCGCATGCGCGTCGACGGCCTGATTTACGCCGACGAGAAGATGCTGGGGCACGTCCGCATGGACAAGACGCCGCAGCAGGTGGCGAACGTCGCGACGCTGCCGGGCATAGTCGGCCACTCGCTCGCGATGCCGGACATCCACTGGGGGTACGGCTTTCCCATCGGCGGCGTGGCGGCGACGCGGGTGGACGACGGCGTCGTCTCGCCGGGGGGCGTGGGCTACGACATCAACTGCGGCGTCCGCCTGATGAGCACGTCGCTTACGGTGGATGACGTGCGCGGCCGCGTCCGCGCGCTGCTGCAGGGCCTGTTCAACGCCATACCGTGCGGCATCGGCACCAAGAGCAAGCTCCGGCTGAGCGAGGCCGAGCTCAAGAAGGCGCTGCGGGACGGCGCGCGGTGGGCCGTGGCGCAGGGGTTCGGCGACGAGGCCGACCTCGAGCGCACCGAGGCCGGCGGCGCGCTGCCCGACGCGGACCCGGGGGCGCTGTCGGCGCGGGCGCTGGAACGCGGCCGGCCCCAGCTCGGGACGCTGGGGGCGGGCAACCATTTCATCGAGATAGGCCGGGTGGTGGAAGTCTTCGACGAGGACGCCGCGCGGGTCTTCGGCCTCGACGTCGACGGCCTTACGCTAATGATCCACTCCGGCTCCCGCGGCCTGGGCTACCAGGTGTGCGACGATTGGGTAAAAGTGATGCGCGGCGCGATGGCCCGCTACAAGATAACGGTCCCCGACCAGCAGCTCGCCTGCGCGCCCATAAACTCGGACGAGGGCCGGGGTTACCTGAGCGCGATGAACGCCGCGGCTAACTACGCCTGGGCTAACCGGCAGATAATGATGTGCTGGGCGGAGGAGGTCTTCGCCGAAAGGTTGGAGATGTCGCCGCGCGCCGTCGGGATGCACCTGGTGTACGACGTGGCGCACAATATCGCCAAGTTCGAAACCCACGACGTCGACGGCCGGCGCGAGAAGTTGCTGGTTCACCGCAAGGGCGCCACCCGGGCCTTCGGCCCGGGCCAGGCCGAGTTGGCCGACGCGTACCGGGACCTGGGCCAGCCCGTCATCATACCCGGCGACATGGGGACCGAGTCGTACGTGCTACTGGGCACCGAGCGCGCGATGGCCGAGACGTGGGGTTCGACCTGCCACGGCGCAGGCCGCGTCATGAGCCGCAAGGAGGCGACGCGGCGGGCGAAGGGCCGGTCCATCTCGCGCGAGCTGGAGGACCGCGGCGTCGAGGTCGTGTGCCGCTCGCCCAAGACGCTGGCGGAGGAGATGAGCGACGCCTACAAGGACGTGAGCGACGTGGTGAACGTCGTGACGGGCGCCGGCATATCGAAGGCGGTGGCGCGCCTCGAGCCGCTGGGGGTTATAAAAGGGTAACCTCGGGCGCCGACTTAAAACGTTATACGAAGTACCTTCAGCGAGGGGAATTTTATCCGCCCGGTGCCGAAAAAAACCTTGACATTTGAAATCGGTTCTTTTAGAATGTTCTTCTATTCTGCTCTTTGCGGGTCGGTGTGTTCTTTCCACGTAAAAAAATTTATACGTATTTGTGAAATTAGTAGCAAAGCGTTTTGCCCCTCCGGCGAGGAGTCCCCTTCGTTGACCGTAAAGATCCGCGACGTCGTTAAAGCGTTGGACGCTGAAGTCTTAGCCGGCGAAGACGGTTTGGACCGCGACATCGGCGTCGTAATATCCTCCGACCTCGTCAGCGACATCCTGTGCTGTCGAGACGTCGGGGCGTTTCTTATTACGGGCCTGGCCAAGATACAGCTATTGCGCGCTGCGGAGGTGATGGACCTCGTCGGTATTTGTTTCGTGCGCGGCAAGGCGCCGGAGGCGGAAGTCGTAGCGTACGCGAGCGAGATGGGCCTTCCGGTGATGCTCACGCCCAAGACGATGTACGAAACGTGCGGCCTGGTTTACCGGCTGGGGGCGAAGAGCGGCGTGTACACTCCCCCCTGTGAGCCGGAATAGCGGCGAACGATGGCTGTCGCCGAGTTTATCTGGACCAGGGACGGCGTAGACGTTGAGAAGATAAAGCGTTGTGGGAGCGTCGCCGCGACCCAGGCCATAGAGTCGGAAAAAGCGATTGCAGGTGGCGACTTCGCGAACGCCGGCGCCGGCGCGAGCCAGATAAAGCGCCTTATAAAGAAGCTGGCCATATCGCCTCAGGTCGTACGGCGCGCGGCCATAGCCTGCTTCGAGGCTGAAGTCAACGTTACGGTTTACGGTCAGGGGGGGTCGATAAAGGCGCGCGTAACGCCGCTGTGCATATACGTCGTCGTCGCCGACCGCGGCCCCGGGATACCGGACATCGAACAAGCCATGCAACCCGGTTGGAGCACCGCCACCCCGGAGGTTCGCGAGATGGGGTTCGGCGCCGGCCTGGGCCTTCCCAATATACGGGGCAACGTCGATTATTTAAAGATTACGTCAACGTCGGGCGAGGGTACCGTTTTAGAGTTCGCCATATTATTGAGCGACAATTAGATCCCAGGATTGTAAGTGCCGCGACGGCCTCGTTCCTTTTGCAGCTCAGCTCCTTCGTCGTGGCGTGATGCGAAGCTGCAAAAATCCCAAAGATACAGGAGCTCGGTGAAATACCCAAGGAGGCCTTATGGCCGAGGTGAGTAAAGCTATTTGGCGCGAGACGCCGGACCTGGGTTTCTTGAATGAGATCCTGGCCATGCCGGGGGGCGAGGCCGTGGCGGCGTGCATCCAGTGCGGCACGTGCTCGGGTACGTGCCCCACCGCCCGCGACATGGACTTCACGCCGCGCGAGATTATGGCCCTCGTCCGCGCCGGCTACCGCGACCGCGTCCTGGGAAGCGACATGATTTGGATGTGCGCCTCCTGTTACTCGTGCTACGTCAAATGCCCCAAGGAGATAAAGCTGACCGACTTATTCTACAAGTTGAAGCAGATGGCGATGCGCGAGGGGTACAAGAACCCGGCGTCGAAGCGGGCCCGGGCGTTGGCGAAGAATTTCGCGGGAGTCGTACGCTGGCTGGGTCGCAGCAACGAGATGTGGCTCTTGATGAGGTATTTCCTGGCCACAAATATCTTCAGCGCGTTCAAGTACGCCGGGATGGGCTTAAGCCTCCTCACGACCGGCCGGCTTCAGATGTTCCCCAAGAAATCCAAGAGCGCGAGCGACGTTAGAAAGATAATAGCGAAATCGCGCGAAGGGGCGGCGATGCGGCCATGACGACGTACGCTTACTACCCCGGATGTTCCGTCGAGGCGACGGCGAAACCTTACGGCCGCTCGATAGAGGCCACGGCGCCGGCGCTGGGGATAGATTTGAGGGAAATCGAGGACTGGAACTGCTGCGGCGCTACGGCCTATATGTCCTTCGACCACCTCGAGGCCTTCTCCATCGCGAGCCGCAACCTGGCCCTCGCCGAGCGCATGTCGGAGAACGGTTCGGTCCAGGTCGCGGCCCCGTGCAGCGCGTGCTTCGCGGTCCTAAACAACACCGTGCATTACGCGGCGGAGGACCCGAAGTTGTTCGGCGCGCTCAACGACGCGCTGTCGGCCGCCGACCTCCGCTACGAGGGCAAGGCCCGCGTTCGCCACTTGCTCGACATCTACATCGACGACGTGCCGGAAGAGACGTTGCGGAACAAGATAACCCAGAGCCTGGAGATGGTGCGGCTGGCGCCGTACTACGGCTGCCAGATCGTGCGGCCCAAGAACGACTTCGACCACTACGACATGCCGACCAAGTTCGACGACTACCTGAAGCTGTTGGGCGCCCAGGTCGCTTATTACCCGGTGAAGACGAAGTGTTGCGCCGGGACTTTTATTACCACCCAGCCCGAGATAGCCGCGCGTATGATAGGGCTGCTGCTCAAGTCCGCCAAGGACGGCGGCGCCGACGGGATCGTGACCTGTTGCCCGCTGTGCCAGTTCAACCTCGATAACTTCCAGAAGGAAGCGGGCGAGTATTGGAACGAGGAATTCAACATCCCGATATTATACTTCACGCAAGTCGTGGGGCTCGCCATGGGCATCCCGCCCGGCGACCTCGAATTGGATAAACACAGGGTGTCCGCCGACGCCTTGTTGGCCAAGATAGCCTGAGCCGGAGGTAATAATGGTGGCGGAAGAAGAGACCAAAGCCGGCGAAGAAGAACCGAGGATCGGCGTTTTCGTCTGCCACTGCGGCCACAACATCCTGGGTATGGTAGACGTACCGGCCGTAGTGGAGGACGCGGCGAAGTTGCCCGGCGTCGTCGTCTCGCGCGAGTACCAGTTCATGTGTTCGGACCCCGGCCAGGAGCTCATAAAGAAGGATGTCAACGAGCTGGGCCTCAACCGCGTCGTCGTCGCGTCGTGTTCGCCGCTGATGCACGAGCGGACGTTCCGGCGTACCTGCGCCGACGCGGGCCTCAACCCCTACCTGTTCGCGATGGCCAACATCCGCGAACACGTCTCGTGGGTTTCGGAGGACCGCTACCTGGCCACCGAAAAGGCGAAGCAGCTCATCCGCGGCGAGGTGCGGCGGGTGGCGCTGCAGGAGCCGTTGACGCCCACGGTGGTGGAAGTCAATCCCACGGCGCTGATCGTGGGCGGCGGCATCGCCGGCATCCAGGCCGCGCTCGACATCGCCGACTCGGGCAAGAAGGTGTTTTTGGTGGAACGCGAGGCGAGCATCGGCGGCCATATGGCGTCATTCGACAAGACCTTCCCCACGCTCGACTGCGCCGCCTGCATCCTGACGCCCAAGATGGTCGACGTCGGCGTCCACCCCAATATCGAGCTCCTCACGTACTCGGAAGTCACGAACGTGGACGGTTTCGTCGGCAACTTCAAGGTGACGGTCAAGAAGAAAGCGCGGTGCGTCGACCTCGAGAAATGCAACAGCTGCGGCGACTGCTGGGAAAATTGCCCGCGCATCCCCTACCCGTCGAAGCTTATCGTGGCGGTGGAGGGCACGACGATTAAAGCCAAGAAGCTGGAAGAAAAAGAGAAGATCCGGGCCGCGGCGGGCGAATAGCCCCCGGCCGGCCGATACCGCGGTCGCGGGAGGAATAAGATATGGCAGTTGACATGGAAAGGGCCGAGACGCTGGTGGAGGACTTCCGCCACCGCGAGGCGGGTTTAATCGAGCTTCTGTTGGACATCCAGGACGAGTTCAGCTTCGTACCCGAGAAGGTATTGTTCCTGGCCTCCGAGAAGCTGGATATCCCGCTGGAGCGGTTGCTCGGCGTCGCTACTTTTTACAACGCCTTCACTACCACCCCCAAGGGCCGGAACCACATCAAGATCTGCACCGGAACGGCCTGCATCGTCCGCGGCTCGCGCAGCATACTCGAGACCGCGATCGCGAACCTGGGCATAGAACCGGGCGAGACCACCGAAGACGACGCCTTCTCTATAGAGAACGTCCACTGCGTGGGCGCGTGCGCGCTCGGGCCGGTGGTGGTGGCGAACGGTCAGTATCACGGCCATATGACGGTTAAAAAAGTATCCAGCCTGTTGGCCGGCATTAAGAAGAAAGAGGCCGAACTCGGAGTCGAGGAGGCGCAGCCGGTATGACGATCTCCATAAAATCTACTAAAGACCTGGAGAAAGCCCGGGCGGATGTACTCGCCGCGCGCGATCCCGACAAGACCGCGCTCGTGTTATGCGCGGGAACGGGGTGCACCGCCAGCGGCAGCCCGGAGGTCGCGCTCGCGTTTTTGGACGAACTCGATAAGGCCGGGTTGAAGGATACGATCGATTTCCGGACCACCGGCTGCCACGGGTTTTGCGAGCAGGGGCCCATCCTGGTAATCCGGCCTATGGGCGTCTTCTACCCCCAGGTGAAACCCGAGGACGTCGCCGAGATCGTCGAGAAGACGGTTAAGAACGGCGAAATTATCGAACGCCTGCTCTACCGCGACCCCATTACGGGGGAGGCCAAGCGGAGAGAGGCGGACCTGACGTTCTACGCCGGCCAGCAGCGCATCGTCCTCTCGGATAACGGCTTCGTCAATCCCCGGAGCCTGGAGGATTACCTGGCCGTCGGCGGTTACGCCGCGCTGGCGAAAGTCCTCGGCGGGATGAAGCCGGCGGACGTTATAGAGGAAATAAAGAAATCGGGCTTGCGGGGGCGAGGCGGCGCCGGCTTCCCCACCGGTATCAAGTGGGAGATATGCAACACCGTGACCTCCGATAAAAAGTACGTTATATGCAACGCCGACGAGGGCGACCCCGGCGCCTTTATGGACCGCAGCATCCTGGAGGGGAATCCGGGGCGCGTAGTGGAGGGTATGACCATCGGCGCCTTCGCCATCGGCGCCGACGAGGCGTACGTTTACGTGCGGCACGAGTACCCGCTGGCGGTGGACAACCTGGCCGTCATGCTGGAGAATCTGCGCGAAGCGGGCCTTTTGGGGAAAGACATCCTGGGTTCGGGCTTCGACTTCGACGTCAAGATCGCCCGCGGCGCCGGCGCTTTCGTGTGCGGCGAGGAGACGGCCCTCTTGCAGTCTATAGAAGGCTCGCGCGGCCTGCCGAGGCCAAGGCCGCCGTACCCGGTGGAGAAAGGCCTCTTCGGCAAACCCACCGTTATAAACAACGTCGAGACCTGGGCCAACGTCCCGGTAATAGTTAACAACGGCGCCGATTGGTTCGCCGGCATCGGGACCGAGGGCAGCAAGGGGACGAAGGTCTTCTCGCTGGTCGGCAACGTGAACAACACCGGCCTGGTCGAAGTCCCGATGGGCGTATCGATGCACGAGGTCGTATTCGACATCGGCGGCGGCATTCCGCGCAACCGGGTATTGAAGGCCGTCCAGACCGGCGGCCCCTCCGGCGGCTGCCTGCCGGCGACGTCGCTCGGCCTCCACATCGACTTCGACGCGCTCGCCGAGGCCGGGTCGATGATGGGCTCCGGCGGCATGATCGTGATGGACGAGCACACCTGCCCGGTGGAGATGGCACGCTACTTCCTCTCGTTCTGCAAGGACGAATCCTGCGGCAAGTGCACGCCCTGCCGGGACGGCATACCGGCGCTTTTAGAAATACTGGAGCGCATCACCAGGGGCGAAGGTCGGGACGGCGACCTCGAGATGCTCGAGGAGCTGGGCCGAACGGTCAAAGAGCTTTCGCTGTGCGGCCTGGGTCAGACCGCCGCCAACCCGCTCCTCACCACCCTTCGCTATTTCCGCGACGAGTACGAAGCGCATATTAAACAGAAAAGATGTCCCGGCGGCGTGTGCAAGGCGCTCATCTCGTCGCCGTGCCACCACATGTGCCCGGTCGGGATGGACCCGCCGGCGTACATCGGCTTCATCGCGCAGGGACGGTTCGATAACGCGTACGAGGTCATAACGAACGCGTCGCCCTTCCCGGGCGTGTGCGGCCGGGTATGCCATTACCCGTGCGAGTTCAAGTGCACTTCCGGCGACTCCGGCGACCCGATAGCGATACGGTCGCTGAAGCGCTTCGTTTCCGATTACGCCCGGAACAAGAACGGCCGGCCGAAAAAGACGCCCGCCAAGAAGTACGACGAGAAGGTGGCCGTGATAGGCTCCGGCCCGGCGGGCCTCACGTGCGCGTATCAACTCGCGCTGCAGGGCTACGAGGTAACGGCGTTCGAGGCGTTGCCCGTACCCGGTGGCATGCTGGCCGTGGGCATTCCGGAGTACCGCCTCCCGCGCGACATCCTGGAGTTCGAAATAGACAACGTCAAGCGCGCCGGCGTGAAGATAGAGACCAACACCGCGGTGGGCAAGGACGTTACGCTCGACGAGCTCCGCGGCCGGGGATACAAAGCGTTCTTCGTGGCCACCGGCGCCCATACCGGCCTTAAGCTCGGCGTCGAGGGCGAGGAGGCGGAGGGCGTAATAGACGCCGTCGCGTTCCTGCGGGACGTCAACCTGGGCCGGGGCGACAAGCCCGGCGACCGGGTAGGCGTAGTCGGCGGCGGCAACGCGGCCATCGACGCCGCCCGCACCGCGCTCCGGATGGGGGCCGCCGAGGTCCATATCCTATACCGGCGGACGCGCAAGGAGATGCCGGCTCAGGACGAGGAGATTCAGGCCGCGCTTGACGAGGGCGTCAAGCTCCGCTTGTTGGTGGCGCCGAAGAGAGTTATCGCCGAGGACGGCCGCGTAACGGCGGTGGAGTGTTTGAAGATGGAGCTGGGCGAAGTCGACCGCAGCGGCCGGCGGCGCCCCGTCCCGATAGAAGGTTCGGAATTCATACTCGAGCTCGACGCGTTGATACCCGCCATCAGCCAGGAGCCGGACCTCACCTGCCTGGAGGGCGTCGAGACGATCGAGATCTCCAAGTGGAAGACTATAGTCGCCGACGAGGAGACGCTGCAGACGACGGAACCGGACGTCTTCGCGGGGGGCGACGTCGTAACCGGGCCGTGGACCGTTACGGGCGCCATGGGGCACGGCAAACGCGCCGCGGAGATAATCCACAAGTACCTCCGCGGGGAGCCGCTCGAGCCGACGTACGAGCCCACCCGGCCGACGGTCGAAGTCCCGACCTACCAGATGACGGAAGAGGAATTGGAAACCATTACCCACCGGCCCCACGCGCCCTGTCATTCGGCGTCGGACCGCGTGAGGAATTTCGAAGAAGTAGAGCTTTGCCTCTCGGACGAACAAGCGATAGACGAGGCCAAGCGTTGCCTGCGTTGCGACGCCACTTCGGCGTAGAAGCGGACGTGGTAAAATATCCTGCCCCTTAGGAGGCACGATGGTTAGGTTGACGATTAACGATCAGGTAGCCGAGGTTGACGAGGGCATTACCGTCCTCGAGGCGTGTAAAGCCGTCGGCACCGACGTCCCGACGTTGTGCTACGTGCCGTTCCTGGAACCCTACGGCGCGTGCCGGATGTGCACCGTGAAGGTGTCGGAGAACGGGACCTCCCGGCTCACGACGGCCTGTACGCTGCAGGCCGTCGAGGGCATGAAGGTCGTTACGGACGACGACGACGTCCGCGCGGCCCGACGGGTCGTACTCGAGCTCCTGCTGGCTCGCGCGCCCGACGCCGAAGTGCTGCAGGAGATGGCGAAGGAGTACGGGGCCGATAAGTCGCGCTTCGTCGTCGAGCCGGAGAAACCGGCCGAGGGCGAGGGAGAAGCAGGGGCGGAAGAGTTCGAGGTCGAGGCCAAGCCGAAGAAGTGCATCCTGTGCGGCCTGTGCTACCGCATCTGCGAGCAGCGCGTACAGGCGTTCGCCATCGGCCTGGTCGAGCGCGGCCCCGACGCCGAGATCGCGCCGCCCTTCGGCCGGCCTTCGGATAACTGCCTCGCCTGCGGCGCCTGCGCCTCCGTTTGCCCCACCGGCGCCATCACGGCCGTGGACCGGCTGGGCCGCGAAATAGTCCACGACGAGCTGGTGCTGTCGCCCAACTCGGCGATAACTGTCCCGATTAAGCAGGCCGTACCCAACGTCCCTTACGTCGACAAGACGCAGTGCATCCATTTTACCCAGGCGGAGGAGGGCCTTGACGCCTGTCGCGTATGCGAGGACATCTGCCCCAAAGAGGCCATCGACCTCGACGAGCAGGACGAGGAAATCGAGATCGACGTGGGGACGATAATCATCGCCACCGGCTTCAAGACCTTCGACCCGCGCCGCATCCGGGAGATGGGGTACGGCGTACTGCCCAACGTCATCTCGGGTTTGGAATTCGAATTGATGAACCGCGCCGACGGCTACACCGAGGGCGAGGTGCTTATGGAGAACGGCGAGGAGCCGAAATCCATCGGCATCCTCCACTGCGTCGGCTCGCGGGATAAAAATTACAACCGGTACTGCTCGCGGGTGTGCTGCATGTACTCGCTCAAATTCGCGCACCTCATCAAGGAAAAAACCGGCGCCGAGGTGTTCCAGTTCTATATCGACATGCGGACCTTCGGCAAAGGGTACGAGGAGTTCTACGACCGGCTGTTGGAGGAGGGCGTTTTCTTCGTCCGCGGCCGCGGCGCCGAGGTCACCAACGTCCCCGAAAGGCCGGAGGAAGCGGGCAAGCTCGTCGTGTGCTGCGAGGATACGCTCATCGGCGCGTATCGCCGGGTCCCGGTCGACATGGTGGTGCTGGCCACGGGCCTCGAGGCGCGCGAGGACGCCGACGAAGTACGGCGTACCTTCGGCATCAGCTGCGGCGCCGAAGGGTTCTTCACCGAGAAGCACGCCAAGCTCGCGCCGGTATCGACCACCACCGACGGCGTCTTCCTGGCCGGCGCCTGCCAGGGGCCGAAGGACATCCCGGACGCGGTGGCGCAGGGCTCGGCCGCGGCCGCTCAAGCCCTGTCGCTAATGGACAAGGGCCTCGTGGAAATCGAGCCCATTACCGCGGTCATAGACGAGGACGTGTGCTGCGGCTGCAAGATCTGCATCGGCCTGTGCCCGTACACCGCGATCTCGTTCGACGAGGAAAAAGGCGCCTCGGTGGTCAACGAGGCGTTATGTAAGGGGTGCGGCACCTGCGTCGCGGCCTGCACCACCGGCGCCGCGAACCAGCGCCACTTCAAGAACGAGCAGATTCTGGCGGAAATAGAAGGGGTGCTTTCCTGATCCGGAGAGGATAGCAAGGTGGCCAAAGAGAGCAGCGTATTAGTCTACGGGACGAACTTGGCCGGCTACCGGGCGGCGTACGCCCTTTGTAAGGACGGCCACAAGGTTGTTCTTCTCAACCGGGGCCGCTACGTAGACGAGATCAAATACCAGGCGCTCGCCCAGCTCCCGCTGGACTTCTGCTGGATATGCGGCCACATGCCGCAGCGCCTCTTCAAGGCGCTGGGCTGCCTGACGGATAATTACAACGCGGAGTTGTTGTCCGTGGAGGGGGAGGCCGGCGCCTTCAAGGTCAAGTTTAAAAAGAAGGACCAGTACGTCAATAACTTCGCGTGCATAGAGTGCGACAAGTGCGTCGAGGTCTGCCCGGTGGAAGTCGACGGCCGCAAGGCGATCGTGGTCGTGCCGGAAGCCGGGTGGGAGAACATCTACGTCATCGACGAGGAAAATTGCACGAAGTGCGGCAAGTGCGAGGAAGTGTGCCCGACCGCTTGCATAAAGATCGAGCGGCCGGAGGAGACCGTCGAGGCCGACGTAGGCGCCATCGTCGTCGCGTGCGAGTACGAAGACCCCGCCGACGAGGACCTGGCGGATTTCGGCGCGGGCCGTTCGCCGGCGATAGTGCGGAACGCCGACGTTGCGGGCCGTTCGTTGCTCACCAACTTCGTGAAGGACTCCGTTCGCTTGCCCTCGGGAAAGGTCCCGACGACCTTCGCCGTTGTCGTGACGCCGCATTTCAACCGGCCCGGCGTGGAGTACGAGAATTACAATCTGTCGGTGACGGCCGCGTACCGCGCCGCCAAGATAAAAGAGTTAATGCCGGAGGCCGACGTGGCGGTCTTCCTGTCCGATTACCGCGGCTTCGGTAAGGGACACTACCGCCAGTATCTGCAGGCGCGGGAGGCCGGCGTCGAGTTCGTGCGCGCCGAGAGCGTCGAGGTCGAGCCGCAAGGGGAAGGCGCCGTCGTTAAATATGAGCGCGGCGGCGAGAGCGAAAGCCGGGAGGCCGAGCTCGTCATATTAGTTACGGGCCAGAAGGCGCCGGCGACCATGGAGAAGATAACCGCGGTGACGGGCGTGGAGCCCGACGGCCGCGGCTTCTGCCGGTTGCGCGCGTTCTCCTCGACCGAGACGGAGATTCCGGGGGTGTTCTGCGTCGGCGAGTGCTCCGGCGTCAAGGGCAACCCCGAAACGGTGTGGGAAGGCTGCGCGCTCCTGCCCGAAGTATCGGAATACCTGGGCGAAAAGAACTTCAAGCCGGCGCCGCCTCCGGAGTTGAGGAACGTAAGCGGCGAGGTCGCGAACGTCGGCGTATTCATCTGCTCGTGCCACGGGACCTTCTCCGGGCGGATGGATTTGGAGGGCTTGCGCGAGGACGTGGCGGCCCTGGCCGGCGTAGGCTACGCCGAGGTCGTCGAGGGATGCTGCACGCCGCCCACGATGAAAGCTACGGCCGAGAGAATTAAAGCTTCCGGCGTGAACCGTGTCGTCCTCGCGGTGTGCACCCCGCTACAAAAACTTTTAAAATACCGTAAGACGGCGATGATGGGCGGCCTGAGCCCGCTCCTGCTGCGGCTGGTTTCGCTCCGCGAGGACGTAATAGACGCCCACGACGACCCGGTGAAGATGCGCGTCAAGGCGCTCGCGCTCATCCGGAGCGCCGCGGAGGCGGCCAAGCACGCTTCCCAGGAGCCGCTCCCGACGGACTCTTTCACGTCCCGGGCGCTCGTGGTCGGCGGCGGCCTGGCCGGCCTCGCGGCCGCCGAGGGCATCGCCGCCGGCGGCTT
>CBFCYS010000055.1:0-15115 GCA_965602215.1 uncultured bacterium | reverse complement strand
AGCTAACCGATACCGTCGCCTTGACTTTGGGGTCTGGTTAAGGTTATAATTAAAAGATTAAAACTCGCATTTTTGTTTATTCGAAACCGCTCGTTGGAACGGCGCGACTTCCGCGGGCCGAATTAAAGGAGTTCGACGTGAAACGTTCGTTAGTATTAGTATTGTTGGTCGCGGCCGCGGCTTTCGCGGCGCCAAAAGTTACGCCCAGGCTCGCGGCCCACTTGGAAGAGGTTTCGGCCGGCGACCTCGTGCGCGTCATGGTCGTCATGGAAGAGCAAGTATCACAGGACACGTTAACGTCGTTGACGGAGGGCCTGGACCGTGACGAGCGGCGCGTGGTAGTAGAGCACGAGTGCTCCCGTTTGGCCGACTCGAGCCAGCGCGAGGTGCTCGCCTACTTGAACGAGCGAGCCGCCGCCGGCCGCGCGACGGATATAACGCCGCTTTGGATCGTTAACGCCGTGGCGGCGCGCGCCGACCGCGAGACGATCGAGCGGCTATCGACGCTGCCGGGCGTCGCGTCCGTGGAATGGGATGAAGCGGTCCCGGTGGAGTTGTTAAAGGATGTCGTCGACGGCCCCCAGGACGAAATCGTGTGGGGCGTCGAGAAGATACGCGCGCCCCAGACCTGGAGCCAGGGTTATAAAGGGACCGGCATTATCGTGTGCGTCTGCGACGGCGGCGTCAATTACAACCACGTCGACCTCGCCGACCATATGTGGGTCAATACCAGCTACCCCAACCACGGCCGGAGCTTCACCGGCGGCGACCCCAACGATACGATGGACTACGACGGCCACGGCACCCACGTCGCCGGGACCGTCGCGAGCGACGGCACCGCCGGCTCGCAGTGCGGCGTAGCGCCCGAGGCCACTATTATGATCGCCAAACTCGGCTCCTCGGACAGCTCGTGGTTCGCCGCCTGGGAATGGGCCATCACCGAGGGGGCCGACGTCATCACGCAGTCCTGGTCGAGGAAATACCCCCAGTATCCGATGTACGGCCTGCACCGCGCGGCGAGTGAGAAGATCCTGACCGCGGGCGTCGTCCACGTAAATTCCACCGGCAACCAGGGCGGCCTGGTCAACCAGGGTTACCCGCTGCCGTTCAATGTCCCCGCCCCCGCCAATTCCCCGCCGCCGTGGCTCCACCCGGACCAGAAGCTCCGCGAGGGCAAGGCCGGGACCATCGCCATCGGCTCCACGCAGTCGGAAGACTGGCGCGTCGGCTCCAGCGGCCGCGGCCCGTCTTGTTGGGATAAGGACCGCCTCGCAACGCTGGGACCTTACGACGATTACCACTACGAACCCGGCATGGGCCTCCTCAAGCCGGATATAATGGCGCCGGGTTCGGGTATTAAGTCGTGCGATTACCTGAGTACCACCGGGTACACGAATAAAAGCGGGACGTCCATGGCGACGCCCCACGCCGCCGGCGCCGCGGCGTTGCTCCTCGATTACCTCGGTACGCTGCCGCCGGCGCAGATAGAGAAGGCCCTCGAGCTCACGGCGAAAAAGGTATTCGGAGGCACCCATCAACAGGGTCGGAAGATGAACGATTACGGCGCAGGCCGTATAGACGTCCGCGCCGCGCTCGAGCTCCTCAAGAATTCCATCGGCATCGACCTCAAATACTTCCGCGCCGCCGGCCTCGAGGACCGCGTCCGGCTGGCGTGGGACTGCGAGAGCAGCGCGTACGCCGGCTTCAACGTTTACCGCGAGGCGAAGGGCGACGCGGCGGACGCCGGCCGCGAGCGCGTAAACGCGGAGTTGATAACGGGCCGGGCGCCGTTCGCGTTCGAGGACCACAGCGTCGCGGCCGGGACGATCTATAAGTATTGGCTCGAGGTAATCCCGACGACGGGCAAGGCCGAATTGTACGGGCCGGCGCCGGCGACGCCGGGCGTCAAGGTGGCGTACGGCTTCGCGCTGGAGCCCAGCTATCCGAACCCGACCGCTACCGGCGCGACCATAGCGTTCTCGCTGCCGGCGGGGGTTTCGGGCGATTACGAACTCGCGATATACGACCTCAGCGGCCGGAGAGTGCGGACGTTGGGCGCGAGCGCGAGCACGCCGGGTCGCCGCGAGGTAGCGTGGAACCTGGCCGACGACGCAGGCCGGGGCGTACCGCCGGGGGTGTACCTGTACCGGCTCAACGCCTCGTGCGGCAGCGCCGTCCGCCGTATGGTGGTTACGCGTTAGAGGAACAACTACGCAAGAAAAAAGCGGCCCGTTCGGGCCGCTTTTGCTATTCGCTCTCGGTTCGTCGGATAATCCTCTCGAATTCCTCGCGCGCCGCTTCGAGTCTGTCGTTGCGTACCGTCTTGAGTACCTCGTCGCGGCCGGGCCATCGTTTTTTCATCTCCGCGGCGAAGGAGCCGTCCTCAATAGCTTCCAATATTTCCTTCAGCGCTTTTTCGGCCTCCGGGCCGACGACGCGCGGGCCGCGGGTGGCGCCGCCGTACAGCGCGGTGGAAGATATGCGCCGCCGCATGTCGTCGACGCCGTGCTCGAACATCAGGTCCGCGATATACTTTATCTCGCGGACGCACTCGATATAGGCCAGTACCGGCGGATAACCCGCCGCCACCAGCGTCTCGAACGCGGCTTCGGCAAGCGCGGGGACGCCGCCGCACAGCACCGCCTGTTCCGAGAAGAGGTCGAGCTTGGCCTCCTCGGCGAAGGTGGTGGCGATTACGCCGGCGCGGCCGCACCCGAGCGCCCGGGCGTACGCCAGCGCCCGCGGCCAGGCCCGGCCGGTGGCGTCTTGCGCCACGGCTGCCTTGGCGTTGAGGCCCCGGCCTTCCGTATAGTATTCGCGCAACAGACGACCCGGCCCCATGGGCGCGACGAGGACCACGTCCGCGCCGTCGGGAAGCGCGACGTCGCCGAAGTGGACCGGGCCGCCGTGGGCGAAGACAACGACGGCGCCGGCCTGCAAGTTGGGGACTACGTCGCGTTCGAAGAACTCCCCCTGGACTTCGTCGGGCACGAGGACGGCGACGAATGACGCGCCGGCGACGGCCGCGGCGGCCTCGACGGCCGCGAAGCCGTCCCGGCCGGCGAGGTCGCGGCTCGCGCTCCCGGGCCGCAGGCCCACCGTGACGCCGATGCCGCCGTCGCGGAGGTTGAGGGCTTGCGCCCGGCCCTGGCTGCCGTAGCCGAGGACGGCAACCTCGGCGCCCTCGAGCGGGGCGGCCGAGATGTCGCCGTCGTGATAAACGCTAAGGGAGGAGGTCATGGGCGGGGCGAGGGAAGCGTCGTTACGCTTCTTCTTCCCAAATTAATATCCGGCCGCAGCTCTCGCAGAATTCAATGCTGTCCATGCGGCGGATAATGTCGAGGCGCATGGGCGGGATAGTTACGTAACAACCGTGGCACACGCCCCCTTGTACCGAGACGATGGCGCGGTCGTGGTATTTCTCGTAGTAGCGTTCGTAGAGGGCGCGCAGGTCGTTGCGCACTTTGTCCAGCTGCGTCACCTTGCCGGAAATGAAATTTTCGAATTCTTGCATAATGACGTCTATGTCGTCGTCCGTCAAATCCCCCGCCGATTTCAACTTCTCGAAGGCCGCTTTCAAAGAAATCAGGCTTTGGTCAATGTTCCGCAATTCGCGCAGCACGTCGAGGTCCATACCCGTGTCGCGTTTTTTCTCGTCGGCGTTTTTGGGCGGCAAGTTACGTTCCTCCTTTTTCGTTATCTATGAAGGGTCCCATCGGAATCAGCGGCGGCGTTTTCCGGCACCGCGTTTAGCGTCTAAAATTTCTACTTCGTCCAGCGCCAGGTCTTCGCGCGAGACGACGTTGACCTGGGCGTCGTTTGCGAGCTCAAACCGGTTTAGGCGTTCGGCGAACGCCGTCTCCAGGTAATTTTTCACGCGCGGGTGAACGATGACCGTTATCTCCTCCCGGTTCTCGTCGCGCAGGCGGCGCGCGAGCTCGCGCTCGATCTTGGCGCCGAGGATGTCGAAGTCCAGAACGGAGCCGCGGCCGCGGCAATACGGGCACGTCCGGCTCAGCGCCGCTACCAGGCTGCCGCGCTGCCGTTGGCGGGTCATCTCCACCATGCCGAGCTCCGACAGCTCCAGTATCTTGCTCCGGGCCCGGTCCCGCGCCATAAATCCCTTGAGCGTCTCGAGGACTTTTTCCTTGTTCTCGGCGACAGTCATGTCTATGAAGTCGATGATGATGATGCCGCCTATGTTGCGAAGCCGGACCTGGCGGGTTATCTCGGCCGCCGCCTCGAGATTGGTCTTGAGTATGGTCTCCTCCTGGTCCTCGCGCCCCAGGAAGCGCCCGGTGTTTACGTCTATGGCCACCAGCGCCTCGGCCTCGTCGATGACGATGTAGCCGCCGCTCCGCAGCCATATCTTCCGCCGGAACATCCGGTCGATCTCGCCCTCGACGCCGTAGGTATCGAAGATGGGGTGGTCGTCCTCGTACAACCGGACGCGAGAGACGAAATCGGGCGCGTACTTCTCCGCCAGCGCTACGACCCGTTCGTAGGTGGCGAAGGAGTCGGCGATGAAGGTGTTTACGTCGTCGGTGAATTGGTCGCGGAGAACGCGCTCCAGGAGGTCTTTATCTTTGTGAAGCAGTACCGGCGCGCGCTTCCGTTCCGACTTCTTTAAAATCCGCCGCCAGGTCTCGAGCAGGTCTTCCATGTCGCGCAACACGAATTCGGGTTCGACGTCCCGGGCCGCGGTGCGGACGATGAAGCCGCAGCCCGCGGGCTTGGCCTCTTCGGTTAGCCGCCGCAGGCGCTCGCGCTCCTCTCCGTCCTCGATGCGGGAGGATATGTTGACGCGGTCGGCGTACGGCGCCAGGACGAAGTAGCGGCCCGGGATGGCTACCGCCGTGGTGAGCTTCGGGCCCTTCTCGCCTATGGATTCCTTGGTTACCTGGACTAGTATGCTTTGCCCCGGTTGTAGTATTTCCTCGATGTTGCCGCGCGCCGAAGCCGACTCGCCGACTTCGGCCCCGCCCGCCTGCGACAGGAATATTTCGTCGATGTCTTCTATGCCGGTGGTGACGATGTCCGAGGCGTGCAGCAAGCCCCGCTTCTCGTGGCCGATGTCGACGAAGGCCGAACCCAGGCCCGGGAGCACGTCTTCCACCCTTCCCTTGTAGATGTCGCCGGCGTAGTGCTCCGCGTCCTGGTGCTCGAAGTACAGCTCTACCAGCTTGCCGTTCTCGACCACGGCCACGCGGACCTCGTCCAGCGAGGTGTCGACCAGGATTTCCTTTTGCGGCATTATTCCTTTGCGGTGGAAGTGCGGGCTGCGGACCCGGAAACCGTACCGCGTATTATACCAATTGCGCCGCCGCGAGGCAAAGGAAAATAAGCTTCCCGGTTAACCCGCGGCGTTCGCCCCGGCGAGCACGGCATGCGTCCTCGTGACGCGGGCCGCCCGGGCCGCCTTCGCCTCTACGGCCGCCAGCTGAGCTAAGAAGTCGTACAGGACCCCCGTAGCGCCGGCGGCCAGGTAAAACGCCAGCACGCCGTCTTCGCGCGACCAGGACTCGAGCTCCCATTGTCCGGCCAGGTCCACCGCGCCGCGCCGGCTCGAGACGACGACGTTGCCCTCGGCCAGCCGCGCGTCTACGTTCTCGAGTACGGCCTCTTTTTGCAAATCCAGCGAAGCGGCCAGCGGCGCGAACTCCACGAGGTAGTGCGCGCCCGCGACCGTTTTCTCCAGCGCCGGGCCGCGTACGTCTTCCTCCCACGCCCGGGCCAGGGCGAAGGGCCGCTCTCCGTTGACGCGCGCGACGAAGTCGCCGGGCGCGGTTTCCTCGTACAGGAATACCTCTCCGTATTCCTCGGCGCCGGCGACGCCCACCGGGAGCGCCGGCGCGAGCACCAGCCGCGGCTTGGGCGAGAACCCGCCGGACCGCGAGAGCGGCACGCCGGCGCGGCGCAGCTGCGCCAAAAGCAGACGGTACAGCTCGAGGTGCGACAGCCACCGCCACGTTTCCACCTTGCCGTACGCGAACCTGAGCCGTTGCTTTTTACCCATATCGGGGACGCGGGCCGGCGCCCGGGCCCCGGGGAGCTCCGGCGCCGCGAATCGGAGCGTAACGCCGTCGTCGCACGCGCCGCAACGCCGGCACGCGACGTTCTCGCACGGGGGCGTGGGCCGGCCTTCGGCGGCGCGCGCCAGTTCGGCCGCCAGGAAATCTTTCGTCACGCCGACGTCGACGTGGTCCCACGGCAGCGGCGCCTCGAGCGGGAACTCCCGCCGGGCGTACGCTTCCATGTCCAGGCCGGCGGCGGCGAACGCGCCCTCCCACGCGCCGGCGTCGTAGCGTTCGCGCCAGGCGTCGAAGCGCGCGCCGCGGCGGTACGCCTCCAGGATGACCGGGCCCAGGCGGCGGTCGCCCCGGGCGAGGCAGGCCTCCAGCACCCGCGAGCCGACCCCGCCGTCGACCTTGACCTGGTGGGGGGAGGCCTTCTTGGCCAGCGCGATGCGGCGCGCCAGCACCTCCGGCGGCGCGAGGCCCACCCATTGGAACGGCGTGTGGGCGTGCGGGACGAAGGGCGATACCGCGGCGGAGAGGTTCCCCCAGCGGCCCAGGCCCTCGCGGAGCGCCCGCCGACAGGCGGTGATGAGCTCGCCGATACTCGCCGCGTCGTCGTCGGCCTCCGACGGAAGGCCCACCATGAAGTAGAGCTTAACGTTCTGGCAGCCGGCGCGGCCGGCGGCGGCCACCGCGGCCAATACGTCGTCGTTGGCGAAGTCCTTGTTAATGACGCCGCGCAGGCGGTCCGCGCCGACCTCGGGGGCGAAGGTCTGTTGGCTGCGTCGCTGCGATATGAGGGCCGCCGTCAACTCGCCGCGGTACGACGATATACGCGCCGCCGGCATCGACAGGTTGACGTCGGGGCGGCTCGAGCGAAGGTTCTCGAGCAGCGGCTCGAGGGCCGAGTAGTCGCAGGCGTTGAGCGCGAGGAAAGACAGCGCCGAGGCGCCGGTCTCCGCCGTGAGCGCTTCCGCTTCCCCCAGGCAGACGCCGGCGTCGCGCTCGCGGGCCGGCCTGGTGACCATCCCCGCCTGGCAGAAGCGGCACCCCCACACGCACCCCCGCGTGACCTCGACTGCCAGGCGGTCGTGGGTGGGGGGTATGTTGGCCACTATGGGAGCGGCGGCGGCGACGGCGTCCGGCGTCCGCTTCCGAACGCGCGCCGGGGCTGAGGCGTTTGTACGCCGCAGGCCCGCGAAAAGGTCGCCGTCGTACGAGGCCTCGTACCACGACGGCACGTACACGCCCTCCACGGCGCCCAGCCGCTGCAGCGTTTCGGCTCGAGCGGCGCCTTCGGCTTTCGCGGCGCGGACGACTTCGGCCAGCTCGACGACCAGCTCGTCGCCCTCGCCCAGCGCGACAGCGTCGAGGAAGTCGGTTGCGGGCTCGGCGTTGAACATAGCCTGGCCGCCGGCGATTACGAGAGGGTCGCTTTCGCCGCGTTCGGCGGCGAGCAGCGGGACGCGGGCGAGCTCGAGCATCGAGAGCGCGGTGGTAAAGTTCAGCGGCGTCGCGACGGAGAAGCCGAGCACGTCGGCGGCGGATAGCGGCAAGCCCGACTCGAGCGCGCCGAGCGGGACGTCGCGGCGGCGGAGTTCGGCCGCCATATCGTCCCAGGGGGCGAAGCACCTTTCGGCCGCCACGCCGTCGACGCCGGCCAGGGCGCCGTACAGGTTTAAAAAACCCTTGTGGCTCATGCCGATTTCGTAGATATCGGGGTAGCATAGGACGAAGCGCAGCTCGCCCGGGCGCGCCGGCGGCGCGGCGCCCGTCTCGCCGCCTATGTAGCGCGCGGGTTTTTCCACCAGGGGGAGTATCGTTTCGAGCCCGGATTGCATACGACGTTACCTTTCTGTCAGAATATTATAACATCGTATTTACGACAGGAAGGTTGAAATTCCCCCGTTTTTAATTTAATATAGCCGGATTTATGAATAACCTGCGCACCCGGGTAATCTTTTCCCACCCTGGAGGGGTTTATGGATAAAAAATACGTATATTTCTTCGGCGACGGCGCCACGGAAGGCACCGCGAAGATGAAGGACCTGTTGGGCGGCAAAGGGGCCGGCCTGGCGGAGATGACCAACATCGGCATCCCCGTGCCGCCCGGATTTACCATTACCACCGAGGCCTGCGTCTATTATTACCAGAGCGGCGATTTCCCGCCCGGCCTGGACGAGGAAGTCGAGCTCCACGTGGGACGCGTGGAGCAGTCGCTGGAACGCCGGTTCGGCGACGTCGACAAGCCGCTGTTGTTGTCGGTGCGGTCCGGCGCGAGGGTTTCGATGCCGGGGATGATGGACACCGTCCTCAACATCGGCCTGAACGACAAGACCGTCGCCGGCCTGGCGCGCCAGATGGGGGACCCGCGGCCGGCGTACGACTCGTACCGGCGCTTCGTCCAGATGTACGGCGACGTCGTGCTGGGCCTGAAGCCCGAGACGGAAGACGACGTCGACCCGTTCGAGGAGATAATAGAAGCCCTCAAGAAGGACCGCGGCGTCGACCTCGACGTCGAGCTGAGCGCCGAAGACTTGCGGGAGTTGGTCCGCCTCTTCAAAGAAGCGGTGAAGGAGCGCAAGGGCGTCGACTTCCCAGACGACCCGCGCGAGCAGCTGTGGGGGGCCATACGGTCGGTCTTCGCGTCGTGGGACAACCCGCGCGCCATCGCCTACCGCCAGATAAACAACATCCCGGACGAGTGGGGCACCGCGGCCAACGTCCAATCTATGGTGTTCGGCAACCTGGGCGACGACTCGGGCTCGGGCGTCGCCTTTACCCGCAACCCGGCCACGGGCGAGACGGGCCTCTACGGCGAATACCTCTCCAACGCCCAGGGCGAAGACGTCGTCGCCGGGGTGCGGACGCCGAAGCCTATCGCGGCGTTGGGCGAAGAGATGCCCGACGTTTACCGCGAGTTGGAGGAGGAGGCCCGTAAGCTCGAGGCCCACTTCCGCGACCTGCAGGACGTCGAGTTCACGTTCGAGCGCGGCCGGCTGTGGCTGCTGCAGACCCGCGCCGGCAAGCGGACGGCGTACGCCGCCCTCACCATCGCCATCGATATGGTGGCCGAGGGGTTGATGAGCAAGGAGGAAGCCCTCCTCTCGATGGAGCCGGAGCAGCTCAACCACTTCCTCCGGCCGGTTTTCGACCCGGAGCAGAAGGAGGCCGCGGTCAAAGCGGGCAAGGTCATCGCGCGCGGCCTGAACGCGGGCCCGGGCGCCGCCGCCGGCAAGGTCGTCTTTAACGCCGCCGACGCCACGGCGTGGGCCGAACGCGGCGAGAAGGTCATACTGGTGCGGGTGGAGACGTCGCCCGAGGACATCCGGGGGATGTCCGCCGCCCAGGGGATATTGACCGAGCGCGGCGGCATGACGTCGCACGCGGCGCTCGTAGGCCGCCAGATGGGCAAAGTCTGCGTCGTCGGCTGCAGCGACATCCGCATCGACTACAAGAAGCGCCAATTCGTCGCGCTGCGGGGCGCGGTCGTAAAGGAGGGCGACGAAATCTCGTTGGACGGGACGACCGGCGACGTCCTGGTAGGCGCCCTCGAGACCCAGCCGTCGGAGATAAAGCGCGTCCTCATCGACGAGACGCTCGCGCCGGACGAGTCGACCGTGTACAGGCAGTTCGCCGAGTTCATGTCGTGGGCCGACGAAGCGCGGCGGCTGGAGGTATGGACCAACGCCGACCAGGCGGACCAGGCCACGGTGGCGGTCAAGTTCGGCGCGGAGGGCATCGGCCTCTGCCGCACCGAGCACATGTTCTTCGCCGGCGACCGCATCACGTCGGTGCGCAAGATGATCGTCGCCCGCGACGAGGCCGGCAGGCGCGCCGCCCTCGAGGACCTCCGGCCTATACAGCAGGAGGACTTCGTCGGCATATTCCGGGCCATGGCCGGCCGCCCCGTCGTCATTCGCACCCTCGACCCGCCGCTCCACGAGTTCCTGCCCCACGAGCCGGCGCAGATAGAGAAACTGGCGGGGCAGATGGGTATTCCCGCCGACGACCTCGCCCGGAAGGTGGAGACGCTGCGCGAGCTCAACCCGATGTTGGGCCTCCGCGGCTGCCGCCTCGGCATCATCTATCCCGAGATAACCCAGATGCAGGCGCGCGCCATAATCGGCGCCGCGGTGCAGTGCATCCGCGACGGCGTAGAGGTCCGGCCCGAGATAATGATACCGCTCGTCAGCCACGTGAACGAGCTCTTCAACCAGTTCATGGTGGTGCGCAACGCCGCCGACGAGATAATGGACGACGAGGGCGTGGACGTGCCCTACAAAGTCGGGACGATGATCGAGGTGCCGCGCGCCGCGCTGACCGCCGACGAAATAGGCCTCATCGCCGACTTCTTCTCCTTCGGCACCAACGACCTCACGCAGACCACCTTCGGCTTCAGCCGCGACGACGCCGGCCCCTTCCTCCGCTACTACCTCGAGAACAACATCCTCAAGGAAGACCCGTTCCAGACGGTGGACGTCAACGGCGTGGGCCTGCTGATGGAGATAGCCGTCGAGAAAGGCCGCGGCGCCAAGGCCGACCTCGAGGTCGGCATCTGCGGCGAGCACGGCGGCGACCCGGCGACCATCGCCTTCTGCCATAGAATCGGCCTGGACTACGTGTCCTGTTCGCCCTACCGCGTTCCGGTGGCGCGGCTGGCCGCGGCGCAGGCGGCGATAAAAGAAGCGCGGCGGTAGCCCGGGCGGCGGGCGATTCGACGCACAATGTCGGGCGCCGGAGGCGATGGTAACCGGCGCCCGGAATTACTCCGGGGAAATCCGCAATATGCCTTCCAATGGCGAAGGAGCCCGCGCATCGCGCGTAAACGAAGGCAACGCCCTCCTGAAGCGCGGCGAATACCAGGCCGCGCTCGCGGCGTTTGAGAAGGCGATAACGGAGGACGCCGTCGACGCCGAGGCGCACCACGGCCGGGGCGGAGCGCTGCGCCGCCTCGAGCGCTACGATGAGGCGCTGGCCGCGTACGACGAGGCGCTCTCGCTCGAGCCGAACCACGCCGCCGCCCACTTCAACAAGGGTTTCGTCCTCGACAAGCTGGGGCGGTACGACGAGGCCGCGGCCTCGTACGAGAGGGCGGTAGAGCTTGAACCGGACAACGCAAAAGCGTATAATAACCGGGGCGTCGCGTTGGCCCGCCTCGAGCGGTACGACGACGCGCTGGAGGCGTACGAACGGGCGATAGCGCTTCGGCCTAACGAGGCCAAGTTCTACTACAATCGCGCCTGTACCTATAGCTTGTGCCGCAGGCGGGAAGAGATGCTGGCCGACGCGGCGAAGGCCGTCGAGTTGTCGCCGTCTTTGAGCAAGTTGCTAAAGGCCGACGAAGATTTCCGCCCCTACCGGGACGACCCCGCGTTCCGGCGGTTGGTATATCCCGAGGAACGCGACGGGGCGTAAGGAGTTCCGCGCAAGTTAAGCCGGCTGGCGCCGGCGTTACGGAGGTTTCGACTTGGGAACCATAAGAGGAATGCGCGAGGGCATGAAGCCCGTAATGTGGGCGGTGGCGGCGGCGTTCGTCGCGTCGCTGTTCTTCGTGGGGGCGACGACGCTCCGCAAAATAGTGCGCGGCGAGACCCACGGCCCGACCATCGTCGAGATAGACGGCAAGAAGATAGGGCAGAGCGAGTTCGAGCCCATATTCTACCGCGAGATGCAGCTGCGCTACCGGCGCATGCAGCGCGAATCGCAGAGCCCGCTCACCGAGGCCGCGGAGCGCGACCTCCGGCTGTCGACCGCCAACGCGGTGTTGAACCAGATAGTGATGAAGGAGCTCGTCCTCCGCGAAGCCGAGCGGATGGGCCTCCGTATATCCGACGAAGATATCCGCGTCTTGCTGGAGAACAACCCCAACTTCCAATCCGGCGGCGAGTTCGACCGGCGCAAGTACGAGACCTTCGTGGCCGAACAGCAGGGCATGACGCCGGGCGAGTTCGAGACCTGGCTCCGCGACGCCATCCTTATGGACCGTGTCTTCGAGATGGTGAGCGCCGCGGCGCGCGTCTCGGACGCGGAGGTGAAGGCGCGCTTCGACGAGGAGACGGAGAGGGTGCGGGTGGCGTACGCGTTCCTGCCGGCGACGCCGGACGTCGAGGCCCAACCTTCGGCCGACGAGTTGAAGACTTACTATTCCGCTCACCTCGACGACTACCGGCTGGGTCAGCGCATACGCATCCGGTACGCGTTCGTGGATTTGGAAAAAATCCGTAAGGAGACCAAAGTCAGCGACGCCCAGGTCAAGGAATATTACGAGCGCAATAAGAGGGTCCACTTCGACGCCGGCGAAATCCATTGCCGCCACATATTGTTCGCGGTGGAGCCGGGCGGGCCGGAGTCGGGATGGGAGGACGCCCGGAGGAAGGCCGCGGCGGCCGCGGCCCGCATCCGCGGCGGGGAGGACTTCGCCAAGGTCGCCGCGGAGCTGAGCGACGACCCCGGCTCGGCCTCCCGCGGCGGCGACCTCGGCTTCTTCGGCCGGGGTCAGCTGGACCCCGACTTCGAGGAGGGCGCGTTCGCGCTTAAAGAAGGCGAGCTCAGCGGCCCGATAAAAAGCGTTTACGGCTACCACGTCGTAAAGCGCGAGGTGGATATCACGCCCTTCGAGGAGCAGGCCGACGAGATACGGGAAATGCTTCGAGAGCAGCTCGTCGAGGACAAGGCCATGACGACGGCGCTGGAGCTTGCCGCCCGGGCGGCGGGAGAGGCGGACCTGGCGGCCGAGGCCGGGGCGCTGGGGCTGAAGGTCGAGGAGTCGGCGCCGTTCGCCCCCGGCGAACCGATAGGCGAGTTGGGTTGGCAGCGCCACGTCGCCGAGGAGGCCTTCGCGCTGGACGTGGGCGAAGTGGGCTCGGCGCTGCCCGTCACCGAGCCGAGTATGACGCGCGGCGCCGCCGGCCGCCTGCGCGGCTTCATCGTCTACCAGCTAACGGCCAAGTTCGAGCCCGGGCCGGCGCCGTTCGACGAAGTGAAGGAAGGCGTCGCGGCCGATTGGCGGCAGAGTAAGGCGCTGGACGCCCTGGCCGGCCGCGCCGACGAGCTGTACCGGCGGGCGAAGGAGGGCGGCGACCTGGGGGCCGCGGCCAAAGCTGCCGGCGCCACGTTCGGCGAGACGCCGGCGTTTTCGCGCGTCATGCCGGCGCGGCAATTGGGCGGCGGCTACGGCGTCACCGCCGCGGCCTTCGACGCGGCCGAGCGTGAGGTCGTGGGGCCGCTCCGCACGCCGGCGGGGTTCTACGTCGTCGAAGTCCTCGAGAAGGAGGCCTCCGACCCGGCGCTCTACGCGACGCGCGGCGACGAGTACCGCGCGCGCCTGGTGAACCAGCGGCGCCAGCTCATATTGGCGGAGTGGTACCGCGACCTAGTGGCGCGGGCGCACATCAAGAACAACCTCAGCGCTTACCTCGGCGCGCAGGAGGAGGGTACCGCCGAACGCGACGACGGGTTCGAAATTCCCTTCAGCGCGCTCGGGTACTAAGGTAGCGGCGTGCCGGGCCGTGGCCGCATCGGCACCGACGAGTCCGGGAAGGGCGACTACTTCGGCCCGCTGGTAGTGGGCGGCGTGTACGTCCGCGACGGCGCCGACGAAGAATTTTTGCGGGGGCTCGAGGTCCGCGACTCCAAGAGAATCTCCGACCGGCGCGTAACCTTTATGGCCGGCGAGATTGCGAAACAGTTGCCGCACTCGCGCGTCGCCATCGGCCCGGCGCGCTACAACGAGCTCTACGACAGCCTGGGCAACCTCAACCGCATCCTGGCCTGGGCCCACGCCCGGGCCATAGAGAATCTGGCCGCGGAATGGCCCGAGATAGGCCGCGCCGTAACCGACAAGTTCGGCGACGACGCCTACGTCACCCGGGCGTTGATGAAGCACGGCCGCGAGCTCGAGCTGGTCCAGAAGGTTCGCGCCGAAGCGGACGTGGCGGTGGCCGCGGCCTCCGTAGTGGCCCGCGCCGGGTTCCTGGCGGGCCTCGAGCGCCTGTCGAAGAAAGCCGGCCTGCCTCTCCCCAAGGGGGCGTCGGCCTCGGTCGAGGAGGCGGCGCGTCGGCTGGTTCAACAAAAAGGAAGAGGCGCGCTGCGGGAGTTCGCGAAGGTTCACTTCAAGACGACGAGTCGCCTGTGCCTGGAGGGCGACTAAGCGACGGCGGAAGCGCCGGGGAGTTCGTTATGTCTCGATATGTCGGGTTGACGCTTGCGGCGGCCGCGCTGTTGGCCTTGGCGTGCTACGAGCCGGATGAACCGGTAACGCCGCCTCCGGCGTGGTACTGGCACATCGGCCCCACCGCGTCGGACCTGAACGACCTGGCGTCGACGGCTCGCGACGACGTATGGGCCGTGGGCGTCAACAGCGAAGACGAAGGCGAGATACTGCATTTCCAGGCGTTCCGGTGGGACCTCGCCGTGCTGCCCGAGGATATAGGGCCGCTGTACGCCGTGGCCGCGGAGTCGGAGGGCGACGCGTGGGCCGCCGGCGGCGGCGACAACTTCGTGCACTGGGACGGCTCGAGTTGGCGGAAGTGGCCCCACCCGGCGCCCGGCAAGAATATATACGGCCTGGCGCTGGTGGACGCGCTCAACGGCTGGGCGGTGGGCGAGGGAGGCCTCATATTCAAGTTCGCCGGCGGCGAGTGGAAAGAGGCGGCGTCGCCCACGACGCAGACGCTCCGGCGGGTCCGCGTCCTCTCGGCGAAGTCGGCGTGGGCGGCGGGCGACGGCGGGACCGTGCTGCATTACGACGGCTCGAGCTGGGAGCAAGTCGACTTCCCGCCCTCCGTCGACCTCTACGACATACACTTCCTGGCGGATGACGACGGCTGGGTGGCGGGCGCGGTGGCGTCGCTCTACCACTGGAACGGCTCGGCGTTCCGGAGATACCAGAGCCCGGACCCGGACATCGCGTACCAGTGCTGCGGCTTCGCCGCGAGCGGCCTGGGGTGGGCCGGCGGCAACGAGATGCACCTCGCCCGCTACCAGGACGGCGCCTGGTCGCTGGAGGAGAACATGCCCAGCGGCTCGTGGGAGCTCACGGCGCTGCACATGGTCTCGGCCGCGGAGGGCTGGGCCGTGGGGCCGCGCGGCACGAT
>CBFCYS010000054.1:0-15202 GCA_965602215.1 uncultured bacterium | reverse complement strand
TACATCCTATTCGTCGTAAACGCGTGAATGCCTTCCGCGTCGCTGCAAACGATATCGCAGTCGGGGTCGCCGTTGAGATTGGTTACGGCAGGTGTGGTCACCGCGCCTTTGAGGGAGCAGTGCCAGTGGCCGTCGAAAGGAACGCCGCCCCAATCCAAGCAGTACGCCATGAGATAGCCGTCGCAACCCACTACTACCTCGTTCGCCCCGAAATTATCGACGTCGCCAATCGTCGGCGCGGACGTAGCCACTTTATCGCCCATTGATATTGTCCTAATCGTCGAACCGTCGTCTGCGTCGAGAACGAGGATCTTATACTCAGAAACCGACGTATCGTAACTTACTACGACGGCCTCTTTGCCATACCATTCACTACCCCACGGCACGAAATCGCCCACCGCGGGCGTGAATCTGAATTCGAAATTATCGAAATATTCATGGTCGAGCTCAATTCCGTTGCAAGCGAAAACCCGGTAATAAGCGCGCGGTGGCGAAGCGTACCGTTTATTTGAAATAACGACTACTTCGGCCGTACCGTCGCCGGTTAAGTCGGCCAACACCGGTTGCTTAATCGTTTCCGACGCGAAGTACTGAGGCCAGCCCGATTTCGGGTTACCGTTGCCGTCGAATACGCATATACATGAATCGCCCATACCCAACTGCGTCCCGACGACGATTTCCAACGAACCGTCGTAATCGATGTCACCGACGGCGGGCGAACCTACCGGGGAATAGTAATCCGGAAGGTCCGCGTGGAATAACTCGTACCCGTTACGGTCGATGACGTAAACCTTATCCTCGGAAGCGACTACGATATCAAGATACCCGTCGCCGCTTATATCGCCAACGGCGGCGGTTCGATAAGAACCTTCGTTTAAAGTGAAGGGGAAATTAGCGAGTATCTCGCCGTAGTTATCGTAAGCGTATACTTTGTTTCCTCCGACCGATATTATCTCGAAAAGGCCGTCGCTATTAACGTCCGCTAAAACGTTGGATGATGCGTCTTCAATAGCCGACGTCCAGAAATTCGAATCTCCGTCCACGTCGTACGAACGGACTGTATAACCGCTGGAGACCAATAAATCCCTTGGTTCGGAATCCGGGAAATGGACCGGCGGGTTTTGGCCCGGGGCACCTTGGTTAACCGGGGGATAAAGACACCCTGCGGCTAAAGACGTACAAAAGTAGCTCGTGTTTAAAAGGACGGGGTACCCGTCCATAACCTTGGGTACGCATTCGCGGGGGATATTTAATTTTAACGCCGGGTCGCAATATAATTGCAGGTATGGGGCGAATGCGCCGACGGAACCTTGCCCCGCAACTGTTTCCTTCATATTTTTTACCACGTCGCCGATATATATATCGTTGCTTTTATACAAGCGGTCTAAGAAGAACGGCGTAATCGGCTTGGCGTCGTTTATAATATCCGTTGATTTCAACGGAGCTAGGACGCCTATAGCCCCTTTACCTCCGATACCGTTAAAAATGGGGCATATTTGGGCTCCCTCGTTATAATAAATCTTACCAACAGTACACGACGGGATATAGAAAAAAGTAAACTCGGGGTTATTGTTTAATAGTGTTACGGAGCGGTCTCCCGTCGGTTCGGGGACAATAAAGGGGTAAAGTTCATTACCTATTATATTTTCAAGCGCGTGACCCAAGTGGACGGTCACCGACTTCCCGTTATTTATCCTACTCCGGTACTCGATGTGATTATTAGGGGAATAGGACGAGGACAGCAGTTCGTTTGTTACGCATTCCGACGGCAACGAATCCTGTATTTCGTCCGACCACTGTCGCAGCCAGGCGAAATATTGTTCGGCCGACATACCGTTGTATATTTGCCCGAAGTTAATCGCATCTTCGACGCTTATCATTATTTTATTCTTCCAATTTTCGCCGTAATGCTGGTCGTACGTTATTAATTTGTCGATGTAATTCGATAGCGGCTCGTAATCAGTGAACGGCAACCTGCCTACGGCGACGTCGGGAACGAGGTCGTCCCCCTCAATATCGACAAACCAATCGTCCGAATAATATACGTTTTCATACTCGGGTTCAGGGTAAGGCCTATAATAATTTATCGCGACGTGGCCCGTGGGTTCCCAATTATCCTGACTAATTATTAAGACGTATTTTAAATCGTAAGCGGGGTTAGCCGCGACGTCGGTAATATATTGTTTTATACGTTTCAGCGGGCCCCCGCTCGAGTACATATTGTATATATTATCCGACGTCTCTTTAATAACTTGAAATCCCTGACCTTCTTTAAACGTCTTTAGGCGGTTAACCTGCGTCGTCATCGAAGACGACGTAGGTACGTACAATATCAGGTACGTAGGCGTAGCCCAGGTCAGCGTAGCCGAAAACGTGATTCCGCATATCAGCATTTTTTTTATTGCGTTCATTGGTATATTTCCTCCGGGAATAAAAACCTATGTTCATCCTCCGTGATTCGGACCAGTTCGATTACGTAATGCGCGTTTTCGGATGGACTTTCAACCGTGTACGAAAACTCCCTTTGTTGAAGTCCATCCGGCGTAATTAACCTATCGTTAAGCCGGGCGCCGGGGTCATCGTACGTGCCATTATATATGTTAAATCCTTTTACGTCCTCGCACGAACCGACCGCCCAACTTAATACATGCTCGCTAGGGTCCCTTTTAACGGTTAAAAACTTCACCCAAGTATCCTCAACAATACCCGGGCCGGGCGGTTCCATCTTAATTGCTTCCCACCAATCGGTTCCTTCGGGTGTTTGTTGCCAATCCTGGGATAGGTAAACGTCGTAACGGTCCCCAAGCATGTCGTAGCATACAAGCCAACGCCCCGGAGGTTGAGCTTCGTCCCACCAAAAACCTATACCGGGACACATGTGGCCAGGGTCTTCTTCATCTTCACCGTATTCGGAGAGTCCTACCGCAACAGGGTTCTTTTCGTTTATTATGTCGTAAGCATGAGAAAAATAATACAGCGTCTTTGTGTGAGTAATCGTACCCGGCCAGCTTTCGCCAATACCCTTGTAGGAATATAGCGTAAATAACCACGGATTCTGTGTTCCTTGGAACGTACATTCTTTTGCTAACGAATCCGCTTTTACGCACATACTGAAAGTATCCCCCCAATCTACAGTTAAAGTGTTCTTGTAGTAGATTTTTTGAACCCACTTAACGTATTCGTCTGTACTATTTCCGGATGAACCCGTTTTCCCCCAATGGCCGGGATCTGGCGCTCCCACGAAACGAGGGCCTCCGTGCTGGGCGTGGTACGTAAAAATTGCAGGTATAGCCCAAGTCCAACAAACACCCGGCGCCCACGTTTGAACAGGGTCGGGAACATCCTCTAGGAAAATAGGATCGAAGTCGAGTAACCAAAGACGGCTGTCTTTAAATGGGGCTTCTATTCTTGGGAACTCTTCGTTCGCTCGCTCGTCCTCAATTCGTTCTTGGGTATTAAACCACCTTTCTAGGTTCTCCGCTACCGGGCCGTCACCGTCCTTAATAGCGGTATACCATCCTTCTACTAATCTTCGGGTTTTAGCGGCGTTTTTCTCAAGGTCAGCGACTTCCGCAGAGTGTTCGTAACCTCCGATGCATTTAACCTTAATATAGACTTTATTCCCGGCGTCGTTTTCGAACTCTAATATTTGTTTATGGGTGAAACTCGCGCTTATAATCCGGACGAAATATATAGCGGGACTATTTAATAATTCTTTAGCTTTCGCGTACGCCGCGAAATAACCCCTTAAGGCCATCGGCGTCCCTCCGTACCCGTTCCTCGCATTAACGTCGAAAGTATACGTGGTCACAGTTAACGTATTAAACTTGAGCCGGACTTCTTCTTCCGAAAAATACTTGAGTTTTTCAGCCAATTCCGCTGCGGGGATTTTCTTTCCCGCGTTTATTTCCCGGATTATTGCGTTCCACTTTTTGACGTCGTTTAATTCTCCTCCACTATAAATCGCGACGGCGTAAAAAATCGGCATACGGTTGATGTCCCTTACTAGTAGCGGTTCACAGATAATAGCGTCCGGACCTACTCCGAAAGGCGGAGCGACCATCGCCGCCTTTTTCGCCATCAACGGGGTAACTTCGTCGTACTGAGAGTATACATCCGCGTACTCCGGGTAATACGGGAAGTCGCATTCCGCAAACGCCGTCGCCGCGAACGCCGCGGCGCACATAAAAATAATCGCCGTCCTCATAGCCGTACTCCTATCGCTTATTTACTGTTGCGAGTATTTAACCGCCAAATACTCTCGACGCTTTATAATCGTTTCCGCCGTCCAAAGCTCTTTTAGGTCGGCGGTGCGTAGCGCGTAAACGTACCCGTCCGCGTTTATGCCGAAGAACATAGTGCCCCGGTCGTTGAATTCCATTACGAGAAAGCCGTTGCCCACCAAGACGTGGAGTAGGTTACCGTCGGGAGAATATATCTCCGTTTTCAAGCCGTCCGAAATCCAGATATTCCGCGTCCCCGGTTCGATAGCGATACTTTTAGCTTTCTTCTCATCCGTCAGCGTTGTCGCGAATTCGTCCATTTTCTCGCCCGCTTTGGTATATCGGCGCACCGCGGTCTTGCGCGTCTCGCGGTTATAATAACCGAAAACAACGGTATCGTTTTGATAATCGATAGCCATCGGCGTCAAACGGCCGGCCTCTCTAAGCTCGAGGACCTGCCGGCCTTCCGTCGTGAATTCCCTAACATAATACCCGTCGTTACTAACGACCCAAAGCGTGTTATCTTTTTCGTCGAAAACGAGTTGGTCTATTCTCGGGAAACCCGTATTGAAGCGGAAAACGAACTCGCCGTTATCGCCGCGGTATTCCTCTAAGTCGCCGTCGTCGCACGTATGTATCCACACGCGGTCGGCGGCTTCATCGTACACCATTTGGTCGTACATAAACCCGCCCGTTCCGATGTACACGTCGTAGTATAGTTCCCCGCTCTCGGAATACCGCGCCAAGCTACTAGTGCAATAAACGATAACGTCGCCGTTGCCGTCGTTAACTGCGATATATAACTCGGCCCGGGCTTGTCCGCCCAAGCCGTAGACCTTCTCGCCGGTTAAAGCGTTCAACTTGTAAACGTGGTCCTTCTCCCCTTCCATCGTACCAACGTAAACGAAACCTTCCTCCACCGGTTTGTTATTCTCTTCGTCGCTATCGCAATTCACTAAAGCCGGAAATAAAATAACGAACCCCACGCCGGCCCACAGGGCCAACCTGGGTATCAGGCTCTTCTGCGCGAAACCCGCGCCGCGCCGCTTCGTTACTCTTTTTCCCCTCGCCGTTTCTTTCACGTTCATGCCCTCTCCTCTCTTATAAACGCCCGGCCGCCAAACCGGTCACCATTTTTAAATAAACGCGCGTCTATGTCAAGGAAAAAATATACCATATATGAGTTGTATTGTTATATTAAACTTCCGTTGGGAAAACCGGCCCGGCCTCGTCGGCGACCACGCGCGCAAAATATAATCGGCCCGGCCTCATTTGAGACCGGGCCACCCACACCCCTAACAGCGTAAGGGCATTTCGCTAAACGCCGTTGTACAACACCCGGCACTCGCGGATACGCTCGAGCCGGGTCACCAACCGCATCCACGAGAGATCGCAGGCCGCTATCTTTCGGTCCAGGACGTCGAGGAACTCGTCGCGGACGGCGTCGTTGTTCTTAAGCAGGTCAAGCTGGTGCAGCCGGTCTATGAACGCCGGCGAGCGGACGTCGGCGGCGCGGATTTCCTCCAACAACTCCAGCGCCAACTCCCGCTCCGTCGTAGCGCGGAAGAAGTATTCGGGTAAATACTCGCAGTGCCCCACGTTGCAATAGCACATCATGTCTTTGACCGCGTCGCCCAACTCCAGGACAGGCCGCTGCCACAACGTAACCAACGCCGCGCGCGTTACCGCCGGGTTAACCTCGTCGGCCGTTAAATCCCGTATCTTCTCCAGGTCCTCGACGGTAAGTTCGAAGCTGTTCAGGCAGAATAGCGCTCCTACCCGCCAATACCACTCTTTGCAGGAATCGACGGCGTCCTGCAGCGCCAATTCCCGCAGCGCCGGCGAATATTCACGGCCGTACGCCGCAAGCCGGTACAGGTAGTACCGGTGGTACGGGAACATGAACCCGGCGCGGGCCATCTTTATGACCAGCGCAGCCGTGAAATAACGATCCGAGGCGAAGTGCCGCAAGTATCGGAAGTTGCGGGCCAGGAAATCACGGTCCGGATTTTCCAGGAAAAGTTGCAACCCCCGGTCGAAGGCCGAATCGTCTTCCTGTTCCCGCAATATATCCAACGCTTTAAAGTATACCCCCCCCAATACCGCAGCATCTTCAGCCGTAAATACCGTCTCCACGAATTCGCGCGCGTACTCCGGGCCCGCGGCGTAGTCCTCAATTCGGCTCAACCACCGTTCAGCGTCGGCGTCGAAGATTTCCGCGGCGGGGACCAGCTGTGACGCCGTCGACGTTAAATCGAAACCCGATTCCCGGAGCGCTTTCCCGCACTCCATAAGGGCGCGCCGTGCCTGGTCCTCCTTCTTGGTGAATATTAGGATGTCGTCGACGTACCGGATATAACCGTCCGGCCCCTCGACAACTCCCTTTTCCATCGCCCGATCAAACTTCAATAACGCGAAGTTCGCTATAAACCTCGAAATTTGGTTCCCCTGGGGCAAGACACCGTCGCCCTCCCCGCCACGGCCTTGTTTCCATGCCCAGTGTTTATAAACCTTGAATAGGAGTTCCCGGGCATCGCTCAGTTCGTCGCCGCCGTTGCTCTCAACCTCCACAATCTCGTAAATGCGTTCGTGCAAGGCTTTTAAGCTTATATTTTCGAAAAATGAGCTGATTTCGGCTTTGGCGCAGTAACCGTACTTCGCAGCGGCGTCTTTGGCCCGCTTGGAATACCACGACCCCTCCGGTAACCGACCTTCGGCCCACGAGTCGAAATCGTGCGGTTCCCACGGCGTGTCCCAGCCCACGTCGCAAGTCGTAACGTCTCCGGGGACCGCCTTCGAGAGTTCGACATCGGCCACGGTTTCGATTTGGGCGCGGGCCCCGCGCCAGCTATACGGCAACATACTGGCGGGCAGTTTGGCGCCCAACGCCGGCGTCAACTTCATTATGGAGACGTAGACGACCGCCAGGTCTAAAAGCGAAATAAGAGCGCCCGACTTGGCTGAATCGGGGCCTTTGGGCACGTCGACCATTAAAAGCGGCGCCGGCGCATATAAACCGTTCTCGATCTCTACCTTTAAGCGACGGGCTACCTGAGGAAGGTTACATTTAACGTCGGCGTGGTCGATTACGTCGCCGACGAAGTGGTCGGCCGCATCGCGCAACGCATATTCACACGCGGCGAGTATATCCTCGCCCGTAAGCCAAAACCCATTTGCCATTAACGTTACCTCTTCGTTAGCGACCTCGGACTGATTTTCCGCCGACGGAGCCGGGCTCGCGGTGACCCCGGCCCCATACTTCGTCGCTACCGCTAGTCTCCTGTCGCAGGGGGCGGCGTCTCGGGCGGCGGCGGGATCATCGGGGGAAGGCCGTCGTTAGCTATAGTTACTGCTGGCGCGAATACGGAAAGTAAAAACGCGACGATAATAAATATGAGGCCGTACTTTTTGATTGAACGCATCGTTCCTCCTTTACCCTAATTATTATAGCAATATTTGTGCCATTTCTGCAAACTATTATTTATTAATGGGTTACGGCTCACTACCACTATCACTCGCATGCTTATCCCTCGCTAATATTGACGAATTAATCACTAAAACCGACGGATATAACCTTAAAAACTTTATAAATAAACGAGAAAAAACAATCCGCCATAATTGGCGGATTTCGCTAATATTGGCGGATGTTATGGCGTTCGCTGGGTTAGCCTATCGCGAATCTTTCTTTTTCGGTTATTCCGTATTTCTTGATTTTATAACGCAAATTCGTCTCGGAAATATCCAGGCTCCGCGCGGCTTTGGATTTTACCCAGTCCGATTTCCGCAAAGCGTTTAGGATCATTTCGCGCTCGAGGCGAGCGACGGAAGCGTTCAAAGAAGCGCCGGTAGTTTTGAAACCTTTTTCGGCCGCGCCGGCGATATGCTTGGGGAGCGACGCCGCTTCGACGACCGGCCCGGGCGAATTCACGATGGCGTAACGGACGCAATTCTCCAACTCGCGGACGCTACCGGGCCAATCGTACGCTATCAAGAGGTCCATACTTTCGGCGTTGAACCTGGGACGGTCTTTTTTATCGCCTTTATAGTACATCGTAATGAAATGGTCCAATAATTCCGGGATATCGTCCTTGTGCTCGCGCAACGGCGAACAATTTATCATATAGACGTTAAGGCGATAGTACAAGTCGTCGCGGAACTTACCGAGTTCGATGGCTTGGGGCAAGTCTACGTTGGTGGCGCTTATCACCCTGGCTTTCATCTGGATGGGGCTACGGGGGCCGCTTCCCAATCGCGAGAACTGCTTCTCCTGCAAGACGCGGAGGAACTTGGACTGGGTGCTCATATTCATGGCGCCGACCTCGTCCAGGAAAATCGTACCCTCGCCGGCGCGCTCGAATAAGCCTATCCTCTTGTCGACGCCGGTGGCGGTACCCTTTTCTATCCCGAACAACTCGCTCTCTAACAGCGTCTCGGGAATGGCGCCGCAGTTTATCCCGATAAAAGGTTTATCCGCGTTGATGCCCTCGTAATGTATCATTTTAGCGACGAGTTCCTTACCGGTCCCCGACTCGCCCACTATAAGGACGTCTATCGGGTTGCGGGCCGCGGTCTCCACCCGGGAGAGGATTTCCTTCGTCGCGGGGGATGAACCGACTATACAACCGTACCCTGCCTTCCTCTCCAACGGGGTAGCTATCGAAACCCGCGCTTTCTCCATCTCCCGGCGCCGGCGTTCGATCTCGTAGGCCGCGTTCTGGGCGAATATCTGGGCGAAGCTCAAATCCTCGTCGCTGAATAAATCGCCCCGCTCCACGCTATCGAGGTAAATCACGCCCAGGAAGTCGTTGGCCGTGGCAACGGGTATACACATCAACGACCGTATGAGCTGCAGGTGAACGCTGTGGCTGTCCTTGAAACGGAAATCTTCCGCGGCGTTGGGACTGAGCACGCCCTTGCGGGACCCCGCCACCTGGCCGATTATGGTCTGGCTTATCGCGGACGCGTCCTCGATAGTGGGGTCGTCAACCCCCGCCGTTCCCTTGATGCGAAGCATGTTCTTGTGTTCGTCGCAGAGGAAGATAACGCCCCGGTCGGCGCCCAGCTCCTCGGTTAAATACGACAAAATGTACTTCAGGAGCTCGTCAAGATCTTTGCGCTCCGAAAGTTTTTTCAAACCGCCGGCCAGATCGGCCAAGCGCTCTTGGCCTTTTTGCTCGGGCCGTTTCGCCATAAACAGGTCCCCTTCCAGCTCGAATATGCGCGTGCGGTACTTCTCTACGCCTATCTCCTTGAAAATGCGCTTCGCATTCTCAAGGTCCCTTTCAGCCTCCCCCATTATATCAAAACTTTGGCTCGCGCGAAACAACTCGAGTTTAACCTTCGCCCGGGCGAAATAAGTTTCGGCCGAAAAATATTTATTCTTTAACGATTGAAACCGCGCCAGCGCCTGGTCCAGGTAAGGCTCGGCGACGTCGAGCTCGCCCCGGCTTAGCGCCACCTCCGCCAACGTTAGCACCACTTTCGCATACTCGAACTTATCCCCGGCGTCTTCGAAGCTCCGCAAACTGGGCAACAGTAATTCCTCGGCCGCGACCAAATCCCCCTCAAGGTAATTCGCCCGGCCGCGCAGCGCCCCGACTTCATTAACGGCCGACGAGAGCTGTTGACGCTCGAACACCTTCTCGGCCGCGCCGAGGTTTTTAAAGCTCCTCTCGAATTGCTCCGTCTCGCTGTACAATAACGCCCGGTTGTAATGGATGTAACCCGCCATCGCGCCGAGGTCGGCGCCCAACGCTTCCACCAGTTCCAGATAGAATTCGGCTTTGCGGTACTCACCCGCCCGGATCATATTCGCGGCGGCGCTGACGTACACCGACGCTAAAAGCTGTTTATCGTCGATTATTTTGCACTCGGCTTCCGCCAAATCGTATCGCTGCTGCGCCTGCACTACGTACCCCTGACGGAAGTAAATCTGGCCCGACCGGCCCAGCGCGCCGACGACGGCGTAGCGGTCGCCCGCTTTACGGGCCAGCTCGACGCTTCGGCTTGCGGCCTCCTCGGCTCCGTCGAAATCGCCGTTCCACGCCAGTACGTCGGCGATGACGTTCAGCGCGACCGACGACAGGCGCGGATTACCGGCCTCCGCCGCCAGCCGCGCCGCCTCTTTGAATTCCGCCAGCGACTCGTCGTAGCTCCCCCGGCCGTAGAACACCACGCCCTTGATGTACTTGATATACGCGGCCGGTACTTTACGCGCCAACGACGCGGCGATGTTTTCCGCCGCCCCGGCGTACACCTCGGCGAGGTCGAAATCTTTCAGGCCGTAGTAAGCCCAGGCCAACAAGGCGTTGCTCAGGAAACGTTCGTCGGCGGTCAGCTCGCGCGCCGTCAGCGAACGCAACTCCTGCACCGGCCGCTCGTAATCGCCCAGGCCCAGCTGCTCCTTCGCTATTTTCAACAGGTCCCCCGCCCCGCCGGCGTACCCCTCGCCTCCCATACGGAGTAAAAGCTCGTAGTTACGCAGCGCCGCGCGGTGGTCGCCGAGCGCCGCGTACGAATCCGCCAAATCTCTGATGATCCTCTCGTACGTGCGGCTGTCCCACCCCCCCTCCGTAGCCAACGCCGTTTCCAGTAATTCGATCGCCTTCTCGTAATCGCGGCTCGCCCGGGCCAGGCGGACGGCGGCTATAAACTCGTCGCGCGCGCGGGCGACGTCGCCCAAACGTACGTACATCTGCGCCCTCGTAACCCGGGCCTCCAGCGAGCGCGGCGGGTTCTCCTCGAAATAATCCAACAGACGCTCGCACGCCTTCTCGAGCCGTTCCCCCTCCACCGACGCCAGGATGCTGTTATGCACCGCGGCGTTGGCGAAGGAGTACCCGGAACCGATGCCCTCCGCTTTGACGACTACGCCCGACTTCACCAACCTACCCACGACCGCTTTGTCCGTTATCAAACCATCCGGGAACCGGCGCCCGTACGCCGCCGCCAACGCGAGCGCCTCCCGCTCCCCGCGGTCGAACTTCTCGACGACGCTGGCGAAGTAATCGTTCAGCGCCGCCGGCACGCTGAATTTCCGCAACCTCTCGTAGTCGACGTGCCACCCGTCCAAACCCCGAAGGATTACCTTCTCGGCGGCCATCATCTCCACGATCCTTCGAACCACGCCCGGGTTGCCGCCCGCCTTGTCCCGCACGTACCGCAAGAGCGCCGGGTCCAAAGCCGTAACGCCGAGTACGTACTTGAGGTAGTCCTCCGTCACGTCCGGCGTAAACCCTTTGAGGTTAAACTTCTTGACCCTCACTCCCCTCTCCCCGCCCGACAGGAAACTTTCGCCCAGGTTCGCGCCGCCCCGGCCCGGCGGCCCGCGGAAAGCCAAAACGAATTTACGGCCGCCGTTGCCGGGATAGTTAATCAACCGCGTTATGGACGCCGCCAGCTCCTCGTTGTCCGGGTCTACGTTATCCAACGCGACGAGCGATACGCTGTACTCCTCGCCCATTTCCCTCAACGTCTCCAGGCCGTTCTGCTCCACCGCGAAGCGGACGTTCTTCTTCCCTACGATGGTGGCCTCCAGCGGGTCCGCCTCCACCGCTTCGCCGGCGCCGTCGCGCGCACGCCGTCCGCCGGTCGCCGTGCCGAGCTCTTTCCACAGCGAGTTCAACGCCTTATCGCCGGCGCCGCAATCGACGTATAAGAACAGGCCGCCCATCAATTGCGTAACCTTGCCCCCCTCCTTTATCAACGACGTCTTCCCGGAACCGCCCGTCCCCTCTATAAGGAAAACCTCGGCCCGGGCGGCGTCGGCGGGCCGCGGCCGCGTTATCTCCTCTACCACTTTCCCGTACTGGAACAACTTCCCGGTAGCGAGGTCGTTGTCGAGGTAAGGCCGGTCCCGCAGCGGTACGCTCACTTTCTTGGCCAGTTCGGCCAGCGCCGTCATAGCCTCGTACGCCGATACGAACCGGTCGGCCGGATTATGTTGGATGAACCCGGCGGCGTACTCGTCCAACTCCGGATATACCTCCGGCACCACCTCCAACAGGCGTAAATACTGGTACGTGGCCTTACGTTTTACCTTGGAGATATCGTCGCCCGGCAAGAAAGGGAGGCAGCTGGCGATAATGCGGAAGAACATTATGCCGAAAGAATACAGGTCCGAACGGGGGTCGTTCGAAACGCCCTGGAAGACTTCCGGCGCTATGTACTCCATCGTCCCCGAAACGGGGTACAGGTTTTCGCTCTCCACGAGGCGCGCCAGGCCGAAGTCGCCCAGAATAAATTTCTTCTTGTCGTCGGTCGCGTCCTCGAAGATGTTGCTGGGTTTCACGTCGCCGTGGATGATGCCCCGGCGGTGGACGTAATCCAAAGCCGACAACAGCTGCAGCGAGAAATCGAACAGGTCGGGTAAGTTCCGCAGCGAGTCCGACCGGTAGAGTACGGGGCCGGCGTAGTAATCCATGGTGTAGTAGAAGTACTCCGGCTCCTCGCCGAAGTCGTAAACGCGAACGATGTTGGGGTGTTCCAGGTAGGTCAGCGTCTCGAATTCGCGCCTCAGCAGTTCTATGGAGCGCGTCTTCGATTTCTGGACCGTCTTTATGGCGACTACTTTATGGCGCTTTTTGTCGAGGGCTTTGACGACCTCGGACGTAGGCGTCTTAGCGATCTGCTCGATAATTTCGAACCGTTGGCCAAACATAGCACGGTATAGGGAAGATGGCGCTCTCGCGCCGGCGCGGACCCCGCCAGGTAGGATTCTTCAACTTACCCTATAATATTATCAAAAAAAAGTTGCGTTTAAAAGTAAAAAGGTATGGTTACTTATAACCGCTCCGCCGGGGCCCGGCGCCCCCCTGGCTAAATCCCCGTGAAAATATATTGGGCAATTCCGTTTTTTATACTTGACTTCTTTAGTCCTATATGCTATACTGTATACGAGTAAGAGGTATGATGAATACGAAAGCAAATCGCGGCGACATTACGAATGAGACCCTGTGTACGCGCCTGGCACGGGTAGAGGGCCAGGTTCGCGGCGTGTCCCGTATGCTGGCCGAAGGCCAATATTGCATCGACGTTATCGACCAGATCACGGCGGCGCGCCGGGCCCTGGAGAGGGTAGCGTTGCTAGTAATGCTGCGCCACCTGAACAGCTGCGTAAAGAAGGGTATGGCCGCGGGCCGCGGCGAGGATATGACTAAAGAGTTGGTCGATTCAATCGATAAATTTATACGTTAAAGGGTTTTTTTGAAGCTATACATAACCAATTCGTTCGTGTTAAATAACACTCAATTGTACGCAACGCTGCAACGGGGGCGATACGGCGGGTCAGAGTAAAAAACTCGGAGAAGCCTGCCTACGCCCCCCGTACGCGGCGTTTTTATTTCCTCCCCCGTCCGCGGGGGCCTGCCGGTTCCACCCCACCCCGCTACCACTATTAGTTAACGTACCCCATCGCGCGGAGTTAGCGCTCGAGCGAGGACGGCAGTTGCACGTAGCGCGGCGTTAAGGCTCGCGCCCGGGCCGCTTTCCTCAGCGACGACAGCTCCTCGCGGCGTTTCGTTAAGAAACCGACGCTCGCGTTGTCCCCCCGGGCCATGTTGTATATCTGCCTCCGGTCGCGCTCCGCGTTGTACAAGTACTCGCGCCCGGCGTTGTAATCGTACAGGTAGTAATACCCCCCTTCCAAGGCCGCGGCGAGTTCGATACTCGCCCACGCCGGTCCGCCGGTCCCGCTGGGGCAGTTAGCCGACGTCGAGCTGACGACCGGCCCGGCCGTCGTCAAGGACGAAAACGGCTCGCTGTCGGGATGGGTTTACGTCGACGTCGAGGGGCGCAGCGTGGGCTCGTACGTGCGGGACGCCAAGAAGGCCGTAGCCGCGAACCTCCCCCCGAAACCGGGATACCACATCGTATGGACGGGGCAATACGAGGCCATGGAGCGGGTCCGCGGGCGCCTCCTCCTCGTGCTGCCGCTGACGCTCGCCATAATCTTCGTGCTGCTGTACTTCAACTTCCGCTCCGTCACCGAAACGTTTATAGTCCTTTTGTCCGTGCCCTTCGCCCTCGTAGGCGCCATATGGCTGATGCTCATATTGGGATACAATATGTCTATCGCGGTGTGGGTGGGGATAATCGCGCTCGCCGGCGTCGCCGCGGAGACGGGCGTCGTGATGATCGTCTACCTCGACGACGCCTACAACAAGCGGAAAGAAGCGGGCCGGTTGAAAACGCTCCGCGACCTCGTCGCGGCGGTGGAGGAAGGCGCGGTGCAACGCGTCCGCCCCAAGATGATGACGGTGATGTCGACGATATTGGGGTTGCTGCCGATAATGTGGAGCGCGGGCGTCGGCGCCGACGTGATGAAGCGCATCGCTACGCCGATGGTCGGCGGGATGGTGACCTCCACCATCCTCACGCTCGTCGTGATCCCCGCCGTTTACATCTTCTGGCGCAGCCGGGGGCTGCCCCGCGAAGAGTAAACGCCGCGTACGCCGACGCCCGTCGGAACCCGATTAGTATCGGAAACCCAGCAGGTTCCAGTAATTCAACCACAGTACGAACGCCACCGCGGCTGCCGCTACCAGCGTATAGTGCACCCGCCCCCGCACGCGCCAGAACTCCTTGACCCACGCCACGACGGCCAGGACGACGACGGCTGCGGCCAATACGGTAGTAACAATTGGGATCACCAACGCCGCCTTCAAGCCGGCCGACAAGCCGAAGAGCACGCCCACCGGGTCGAAGAAGCGCATCACGGCGACGACGAAGACGACGTTCAAAAGGCTCAAACACCACGCGCACAGTCGCGCCAGCCGCGCAAGGAACGGGTCGCGGGCGCGCTGCCGGCGGCGGCCCAGAAACCAGCCCACCGGCCAGGTGAATATCGCCGAAAGAAAAAGTACAAGGCACGCGGCCCGCACGACGCGGTGAAACGACGCCGCCTGATACCACGGAACCCGGACCAGCGCGTTCGTGGGGTCGTTCTCGAAAAAGGCGTACTTGACGCGGCCGCGGTCGTC
>CBFCYS010000053.1:0-15441 GCA_965602215.1 uncultured bacterium | reverse complement strand
CGGCGAGCTCGTGTGCTGCGGCGAGCCGATGAAGCTCTACGAACCGAACACCGTCGACGCGGCAGTGGAGAAGCACGTCCCGGTGAAAGAGGACGCCGAACACGGCATCGTGGTCAAGGTCGGCAGCGCCGCTCACCCGATGACGGAGGAGCATCACATCGAGTGGATCGAGGTAATAGCCGGCGACAAGGCCTACCGTGAGTTCCTGCGCGTAGGCGCGGCGCCCGAGGCCACGTTCTGCATCGACGCCGGCGACGTCGTCTTACGGGAATATTGTAACCTGCACGGCTTGTGGAAGGGGTAGCGCCGTCGGCGTTGCCCCGAGCCGCTAAAGCGAGGTGACCGGATTGGTTGACGCGAAGGATAACCTGGCGTTGGATACGGGAACGCTTACCGCCGAACAGGTTAATTTGATATTGACGCATCTCCCGGTGGACCTGACCTTCGTGGACGAGGCGGACGAGGTGCGTTACTACTCCGCGACGAAGGACCGGATATTCGCCCGCGCGCCGGGCATAATCGGGAAGCGGGTGCAGGAGTGTCACCCTTCCAAGAGCGTCCACGTCGTAAACAAGATCCTCGACGAGTTCAAAGCCGGCAAGAGGGACGCGGCGGAATTCTGGATGACGCTCGGCGAGCAGTTCGTGCATATCCGATATTTCGCGTTGCGCGACGGCGCCGGCAACTACCGCGGAACGTTGGAGGTCAGCCAGGAAGTGTCCGGCGTCCGCGCGCTGGAGGGCGAACGTCGGCTCCTCGATGGGTGAACGCTTCCTCCCATAGGGATTGATTTCGACGGAGAGGTTGGTGTATATGCTTAGCGACAAGATGCAAAACGCCCTCAACGGCCAGCTCGTGGCGGAGCTCTATTCGGCGTACCTGTACCTGTCGATGGCGGCGTACTTCGACGCCGAGGGCCTGCCCGGCTTCGCCAACTGGATGCGGGTGCAGGCGCAGGAAGAAGTCGCCCACGGCATGAAGTTTTATTACTACGTGAACGAGCAGGACGGCCGCGTCGTGCTGGGCCCGATCAAGGGGCCGGCCACGGAGTGGGATTCGCCGGTCGCGGCCTTCGAGCACGTTCTGGCCCACGAGCAAAAGGTGACGGCGCTGATAAATGGGCTGGTGAAGCTCGCCGCGGCGGAGAAGGACCAAACGACGGGCGACTTTTTACGTTGGTTCGTGAAAGAGCAAGTCGAGGAGGAAGAGTCCGCGGAGGCCGTCTTGCAGAAGGTAAAAGGCGCGGGCGCCGAGCGGGCCGCGGTGGACGCCGAGCTGGGGACGCGGGTAATCAAGCCGCCCGCGGCCTCCTCCTAAAAAGGAACCTATTCGCCGGCGGAGGTAAAATATGAACGTCGAAGAAGCGCTCAAGACGGCGCTCGAGTTTGAGAACAAGGTCCGGGACGCGTACCGGGAGATGGAGCAGGAAGCCGGAAGCGACGTCGGCCGCAAGGTCTTCGGCGTCCTGGCCGACGAAGAGCAGCACCACGTCGAATACCTCGAAAGCCGCCTGAGCGAGTGGCGGCGGAAGGGCGTGATTACGGCCGAGGGGTTGGAGACCGCGATACCGCGGCGCGAGGCTGTCGAGGAAGGCGTGAAGAAACTCTCGAAGGAGGCCGGCGGCGAGGCGCTCGGCGGCGAGGTCGAGATGCTGCGGCGGGCGCTGCATATGGAAAACGAGGCCGGCGATTTCTACAAACGAATGGTGAAGGAGCTGCCCGAGGAGGCGCGGTCTCTCTTCGCGCGCTTCGTCGAGATCGAGGACGGCCACAACGCTATAGTCCAGGCCGAGCTCGACTACGCGAGCGGCTCGGGGTTCATGTTCGATTTCCGCGATTTCGAAATGGTTTGATAACCTGATTAATCACTGCGACGAGGAGTTGACCGAGTATGGCTACGACCGAGGAGAACCTCAAGGGCGCGTTCGCCGGCGAGAGCGAGGCCAACCGCAAGTACCTGGCGTTCGCCCAGCAGGCGGAGAAGGACGGCTTTCCGGAAGTCGCCCGCCTCTTTCGCGCCGGGGCGGAGGCCGAGACCGTTCACGCCATGGCGCACCTCCGCCAGATGAAGACGGTCAAGTCCACGGCCGAAAACCTGGAGGCCGCGGAAGCCGGGGAGACGTACGAGTTTACCGAGATGTACCCGCCGATGGTGAAGCAGGCGGAGGAAGAGAGTAGCCCGGCCGCGACGACGTTCAAGTTCGCGCTGGCCGCCGAGGAACGTCACGCCAACCTGTACGCCCGGGCGCTCGAGGCCGTGAAGGCGGGGAAGGATGTCGAGACCGGCGGCGTATACGTTTGCCCGGTGTGCGGCAACGTCGTCTTCGGCAAGCCGACGGCGCCGTGCGAGATATGCAACACCGCGGCGGATAAGTTCTTCGAAACGAAGTAGCGTCGGCGCCGCGCGGTTCGCATTTTATTAACCGGAGCGAAGATAGGCCTTTGCCCGAGGGGTATCTTTATGCCGTGGATTAAGGTCGTGGCGGAGGACGAAGCCGCCGGCGAACTGAAAGAAGCTTACGATAAGGTCGTACGCGAACGCGGCAAGCTCTCTAACATCATGAAGGTGCAGGGCTTGAACGCCGCGGCGATGGCGCGTCACCTCGAGCTGTACGTGACGCTGATGTTCGGGGACTCGGCCTTGAGCCGGGCGGAGCGCGAGTTGATCGCGGTAGTGGTCTCTTGGGTCAACCGCTGCGAATACTGCGTCAACCACCACGCCGAGCCGCTGCGCCGTTACTGGAAGGACGACGCCCGCGTAGACGCCCTGACGGCGGCCTGGCGCGAGGCGCCGTTGTCGGCGCGCGAGCGGGCGCTGGCCGCGTACGCCGACAAGTTAACGCGTACCCCCGGCGACGTGACGGAAGACGACGTCGCCGCGCTGCGCGCGCAGGCCTTTTCCGACCGCGACGTACTGGACGTCAACATGATAACCGCGTATTTCAATTTCGTTAACCGGATCGCCGCGGGCCTGGGCGTGGAGTACTCGCCCGAGGAAGGCGCCGGCTACAAGACGTAAAGGAGCACCGCCGGTGACGGGCAGCGAACTCGATAAATTCAAAGCGGAACGCGAGGAACTCAACCGGCTCGTCCTCGAGCGCGCCGGCAAAGAGATGAAGCGCTTCTTCAACGTCGACGCCGGCGTCTACCGCGACGGCGCGCTTCCGGCCAGGGTGAAGGAGCTGCTCGGGTTGGCGTCGTCGCTCGTCCTACGCTGCGACGACTGCGTCGCGTACCACTTGACGCGCTGCCGCGAAGAGGGCGTTAACGACGCCGAGCTCGAGGAGGCGCTCGCGGTAGGGCTGGTGGTCGGCGGCTCCGTTACCATACCGCACCTTCGGCGCGCGTTCCAACGCTGGGAAGAGCCGATGGGCGAAGAAGGAGACGAGAGAGGAAGGAATCGATGATCGACAAGGCCAAGATCTACGAGGGGCTCCTGCCGAACGTGAAGGCTATTATCGAGGGTTCCGGCTCGCGGGAGAAAAAGCTTCAGCGAATTTGCGACCTGCTCCGAAGGGAAGTGCCCTATTTCGACTGGGTCGGCTTCTACCTGACCGACGCCGAGAACCCGGACGACCTCATCCTGGGCCCGTTCAACGGCGCGCCCACCGAACACGTGCGCATTTCCGTGGGCACCGGCATCTGCGGCCGCGCCGCCCACACGCGGCGGATGTTCGTCGTCCAGGACGTCTCCAGGGAGACCAACTACCTGGCGTGCAGCCCGGACGTCAAGGCCGAGATCGTCTTGCCAATATTGATAGGCGGCCACGTGTGGGGAGAGCTCGACATCGACTCCCACACGCTGGCGCCGTTCTCGAGCGACGACGGCGAGTTTCTGGGGAAGGTGTGCTCGCTCGTCGCCGACATGGTCCGGGGCGAAGATTGATAAACTCGCGGATTTACGTTTGAAGGCGGTGGTCTTATGGTAGTAGAAATAATGGAGAACGTATATTGGGTCGGCGTGGTGGATTGGGCGCTGCGCCACTTCCACGGCTACGAGCTGTCCACGCCGCGCGGCTCGACGTACAACTCCTACCTTATTAAAGACGAGAAGACGGTCCTGGTCGATACGGCGTGGGGGCCCTTTGCCGACGACTTCCTCGCCCACGTGCGCGAGGTCGTGGACCCGGCCGCGATAGATATCGTCGTCGCGAACCACGCCGAGTCGGACCACTCCGGCAGCCTGCCCGCCGTAATGCGCCACTGCCCCGAGGCCGCGGTCGTCGTCTCCAAGCGCGGCGCCGAGAGCATCCCCGGCCACTACCACCAGGACTGGAATTTCAAGGTCGTCGGCACGGGCGACAAAATTAATATCGGCCGGCACGAGCTGGTGTTCGTCGAGGCGCCCATGCTCCACTGGCCCGACAGCATGTTTACGTACCTCGCCGGCAAGAATCTGTTGATGCCCAACGACGCCTTCGGCCAGCACTACGCCACCGACAAGCGCTTCAACGACGAGGTTGACCAGGGGGAGCTGTACGAGGAGGCGCTGCGGTACTACGCCAACATCCTCACGCCGTTCAGCGATATGGTTATAAAGAAAATCGACGAGGTCCTGGCGCTCGGCCTCCCCGTCGACATGATAGCGCCGAGCCACGGCGTCATCTGGCGCGACGAGCCGCTGCAGATCGTCGATAAATATAAGGAGTGGGCCGCGCAGCGGGGCGAAGAGCGCGCCGTCATCCTATACGATACGATGTGGCAGGGCACGCGCCATATGGCGGAAGCGGTCGGCGCGGGCCTGGCCGCGGAGGGCGTGCCGTACAAGATCTTCTACGCGCCGACTTCCGACCGCAACCGCGTGCTAACCGAGATCTTCGGCGCCCGGGCGCTGATCGTCGGCTCGCCCACCGTCAACCGCGGCTACATCTCGACGCTCGGGACGTACATGGAGGACTTGCGCGGCCTGGGCTTCAAGAACAAGGTGGGCGCCGCGTTCGGCTCGTACGGCTGGAGCGGCGAAGCGGTCGCGACGATCGAGGAGCACTTCAAGAAGTGTAAAATCGACGTGGCGGCGCCCGGCGTCCGCGCCAAGTGGCAGCCCACGGCTGAGGACCTGGCGGCGTGCGCGGAATTGGGCCGGGCCGTAGGCCGGGCCGTGAAAGGGGCGTAGCGTGGCGGCGGAATATAACCCGCAATGCCTTTATAATTTGACCTACGGCCTGTACGTCGTGACGTCGCGCGCGGACGGCAAGGCCAACGGCCAGATAGCCAACACCGTCTTCCAGGTTACGGCGGATCCGGCGCGCGTCGCCGTCAGCTTGAACAAGGAAAACCTGACGCACAAGTACGTCTCGCGCGGCGGCGTCTTCGGCGTATCGGTGTTGGCGGAGGAGACGCCGATGACGTTCATCGGCCTGTTCGGCTTCAAGTCGGGCCGCGGCGTCGACAAGCTGGCCCGGGTGGAGCACAAGAAGGGCGCGAGCGGCTGCCCCCTCGTCACGGAGAACGCGCTGGTGGTGATGGAGGCCCGCGTCGTAAGCTCGCTTGACGTCGGCACCCACACCATCTTCGTGGGGGATGTCGTCGCCGGCGAGGTTCTGCGCGACGGCGAACCCCTTACGTACGCCTACTACCGCGATACCAAGAAAGGCAAAGCCCCCAAGACGGCGCCCACGTACCACGGCCCGCCGCCGGCGGCAGCGAAAGAGAGGAGCGACGTTAAGATGGACAAGTACGTGTGTCAGGTATGCGGTTACGTCTACGACCCGGCGAAGGGCGACCCGGACAACGGCGTCGAGCCGGGGACTGTTTTCGAGGAGCTTCCGGACGATTGGGTCTGCCCGGTGTGCGGCGCGACGAAGGACCAGTTCGAACCCGAGGCGTGAACCCGTAAAGCAAGGAGCGTAGGTATGCCGGATATGCGACGGTACCGGTGTCTGGCGTGTGAGTACGTCTACGACCCGGTAGAGGGCGACCCGGACAACGGCGTCGAGCAGGGTACGCCGTTCGAGGAGCTGCCGGACGACTGGGTGTGCCCGCTGTGCGGCGTCGGCAAGGACCTGTTCGAGGCGGAGGAGTAGCGGGGGCGCCAAAGCGTCGATTTTCTTTGACATTTAAGCATTTTTATTATAAAATCCCGCGATGGACATTGGCCTGTTAGGCCTGCCGAACGTCGGCAAGTCCACGCTCTTTAACGTTTTGACCGGTTGCGGCGCGGCGGTAGGTCCCTACCCTTTTACCACCGTCGAGCCCAATAAGGCCGTGCTGCCGGTCCCCGACCCCCGGCTAGATGAATTGGCCGCGCTGGTGGGTGCCGAAGAATTCCGGCCCGCCCGCTTGCGCGTCGTCGATATAGCGGGCCTGGTCGAGGGCGCGCACGAAGGCCTCGGCCTGGGCAACCGCTTCCTGGCGCACGTCCGCGAAATGGACGCGTTGTTCTACGTCGTCCGTCTCTTCGCCGACGCGGACGTGGCCTTCGCCGGCCGCAAGGAGGCGCCGGCCGAACTGGACGGCGCCGGCGACGTCGAGACGTTGACCGCGGAGCTCGCGCTCGCGGACCTGGCGACGGTGGAGCGGCGCCTCGAGAAGACGACGCGAGCGGCGAAGGGAAAGAAGGGCGAGGCCGCGGAGCTCGCGACGCTCGAGAAACTCCGCGAAACCCTCGACGCCGGGACGCCGGTGCGGGCGCTGGGTTTGAGCGAGGACGAGCGGGCGCTGGCGGACGAGCTGTTCCTGCTTACGGTCAAGGCTTCGGCGTACGTCGGCAACCTGGGCCGGCCGGGGCAAGCGGAGGAAGAGGAGGCTTTCGCTGCGCTCGAGCGCCGGGGCGCGGCCGACGGCGCGCGCGTGGTCGGCGTTTACGGCAAGCTGGAGGAAGAGCTTTGCCGACTGGAGGCCGACGACGAGGAGTGCATGCGGGCCGAGTACGGCGTGACGTGCCGCGGCCGCGACGAGCTGCTCGCCGCCGGCGCTGGCCTCCTGAACCTGATAACGTTTTACACCGTCGAGGGAACCATAACGAGCGCGTGGCAGGTCCCGGCGGGGACGACGGCGCGCGAGGGCGCGGCGCGAATCCATTCCGACCTCGCCGAGCATTTCATCCGCGCCGAGGTGGTAAGCGCGGCCGACTTGCTGGCGGCGGCCTCGCTCAAGGAAGCGCGGGCGGCGGGCCAGGTCCGCGCCGAAGGGCCCGACTACGTAATAGCCGCCGGCGACGTCATCACCATAAAGCATGGCGCGAAATGACGATTTTCGCAAGGAGGAGTGTAATTGAAACCTTTCGAGATGTTAGTTATGATAAAACCGGGTCTGGGCGACGAGGAACTGGCGGCGTGCCGCGGACGCCTCGACGGTTGGCTCGCGGAGAACGACGCCCAGGCGGTCGAAGTATTCGAACTGGGCGAGTTGTCCCTTACCTATCCGGTAAAAAAGAATAAGCGGGCCCGCTTCGTGTTATTCTGGTTCGACGGCTCGGGCGAGTTGCCGCAGGCCATGGCCCAGCGGATCCGCGTCGACGAAGAGATACTGCGGCATCTGCTGATTCATCGCGACCCGGCGGCTATCAAAATCATAAAGCGAGCGAGCGAGGAGAGGGCAAATGGTAAGAGGGGTTAACAGGATAGTCTTAATGGGAAACCTCACCGCGGACCCGGAGTTGCGGTACACCCCGCAGGGTACGGCGACGGCTAATTTCCGGCTCGCGGTGAACCGCGCGTACCGCGACGCCGAGGGCGAGTTGAAGGAGGACGCGCAGTTCTTCAACATCGTGTCGTGGGCAAAGACCGCGGAGCTCTGCACCCAGTACTTGAACAAGGGCCGCGGCGTCCTGGTGGAAGGGCGCCTCAACGTCCGCGACTACGAGAAGGACGGCGAACGGCGGTGGATCACCGAGATAGTGGCCAGCCGCGTCGTCTTCCTGGGCGGGCCGGAAGGCGGAGGGGGCGCGGGCGCGCCCGCCGAACTCGGCGACGACGTCCCGTTTTATTAATCCCCCCGGCCGGCGTTACTTAATATAGTTAGGAGAATTAATGGCGAAAATGAAAGTCCGCCGAGCGGTCAAAAAGAGGCACTGCCGGTTTTGCGCCGACAAGGTCCCATATATCGACTACAAGGATATCCTGCTTATTCGGCGGTACATGAGCGACAAGGCCAAGATAAAAGCGCGGCGCTCTACCGGTAATTGTTCGCAGCACCAACGGCAACTGGCGCTGGCGATAAAGCGCGCGCGGTTTATGGGTCTATTACCTTACTTACGAGAGCTGTACCGTTAGGCGCAGCCGTACCCGGGTACTTTATATGGAGCTAATATTACTGCAAGATGTCGAGAAGCTCGGGCGCCGGGGCGCGGTCGTGAATGTGGCCGACGGCTATGCCCGCAACTACCTTCTACCGCGGGGTTTGGCGGTCCCGGTAACGGATAAAAACCGGGCGGCGCTCGCGGCCGAGCTGGAACGCGTCTCGAGCCGTAAGGAGAGCGCGCGCGAAGGCGCTCAGGAGGAAGCGGCGCGGCTCGCGGAAGTGGCGCTCAAGTTCGAAAAACTCTGCAACGAGGCCGGCGAGCTCTACGGCAGCGTAACGGCCGGCGAGATCGCGGAGGCGTTCGCCGAACGGGGCTTCGACGTAGACCGCAAACAGGTTACTTTCGACGAGCCCGTTTCCCACATCGGGATGTTTACCGCGCGGATAAAACTCGTCGAGGGCGTGGAAGCGCCGGTATCGGTAACCGTAGTACGCCCGGAGGAGTAGCGTTCGATGGCGAGGCCGCGGGAATACCCGGCAAGCTTCGACGCGGAGCGCGCGGTCCTCGGGGCCATGATCCTGGACCGCGACGCGCTGCACGAAGGGCTGGAGCGCCTCGAGGACGATTGCTTTTTCGGCCCCAATCACCGCCAGATCTACGCCGGTTTGCTCGACCTGTTTAAGGGCGAGGCCGACGTGGACGTCGTCACGCTGGCCGACGCGCTGAAGAGGCGCGGGTGGCTGGAGGACGCGGGCGGCACCGCCTACCTTCTTTCCCTGGTCGAAGATATAACGACCGTCGCCTCCTTCTCGCACCATATAAGGCTGCTCGAGGAGAAGTACGTCCTCCGCTCGCTTATTGACGTTTCGGTGAACCTCGCCGAGCGGGCGAGCGCCGAGCGCGAAGACCCGCACCTCCTGCTGGACGAGACCGAGGCCAAGGTGTTCTCGATCGCCGAGCGGCGGTTGAAGCAGGACTTCGTGGCGGTGGGCGACGTCTTGGGCGGCGTTTACGACGCCATCGAGGCGCGGGCGAAGAAGAAGGAGCACGTATCCGGCCTCGAGACCGGCTATATCGAAATCGACGACCTGACGGGGGGTTTCCAAAGACAAAACCTCATCATTCTGGCGGCGCGCCCCAGCGTGGGGAAGACGGCGCTCGCGCTCAACGTGGCGCAGAACGTGGCGTTGGACGGCGGCTTGCCGGTGGCGATATTCTCGCTCGAGATGTCGCGGGAAGCGCTGGCGCATCGGCTGCTGTGTTCGGTGGCGCGGGTCGACCTGAGCCTGGTGCGGTCCGGCCGGCTGTCGTCCATGATGTGGCGGCCTTTGACCGAGGCCGTCAACCGGCTTTCCGACGCCCCCATATACGTAGACGACTCGCCGACCCTCAACGTGCTCGAGATGCGCGCCAAAGCCCGGCGGATAAAGGCCCGCCGCGACGTACAACTCATCATCATCGATTACCTCCAAATGGTCCACGGGTACGGCCGGTACGAGAACCGGCAGACGGAGATAGCGGCCGTATCCTCCTTCCTTAAAGCGCTGGCCAAGGAGCTCGACGTCCCGGTGCTGGCGTGCGCCCAGCTCAGCCGCGCCGTGGAGCGAAGGGTCTCGGGGGAGCCGCAGCTCTCGGACCTGCGGGAGTCGGGCGCGCTCGAGCAGGACGCCGACGTCGTGATGTTCCTGCACCAACCGTCGGCCGACGGCGACGGCGAGGACCGGCAATTCGCCGAGATGGACCTCATCGTCGCCAAGCAACGCAACGGCCCCACCGGCCGCGTGAAATTATTGTTCGTCCGCAAGCATACCCGCTTCGAGAACGTGACGCGCCGCGACGAGGCGTTCGGTTCCGCCGTCGCGGAGGCCGAGGAGGCGTTCTAGGGTGAACGCCGAAAGTCACGGCGTAGCCGCGGCGGGGCCCTTGCGCGCCGAGACGCGCGCCGCCCCCTCCGAGCGCCCGCCGGTGGCCGACCGCGACCTGTGGCAGAACCGCGTCTACGTGGACGTCGACGCCTTCGCCCGCAACGTGCGCGCCATCCGCGCCCACGTAGGCCGGCACCGGGAGCTGTTGGCGGTCGTCAAGGACGACGCCTACGGCCACGGCGCGGCCGAGCTGAGCCGCGTCGCCGTCGCCGAAGGGGTGGACGTTCTGGGCGTGGTGAACGTGGACGAGGCCCGGGCGCTGCGCGTGGCCGGCATAACGTCCGCCATACTCGTGCTCGGCTTAACGGCGCCCGCGGGCGCCCGCGAGGTCCCGCGGTGGGGGGTCGGAACCGTCCTGTGCCAGCTCGAGTTCGCCGAGGCGTTGGACGCGGGGGCCCGGGAGGCCCGCCAGCGCGTGCCGGTGTACGTGAAAGTCGATACCGGGATGGGCCGGCTGGGCATCCCGCCGCGCGACGTGCCGCGGTTTTGCGACCGCCTTCGCGATTTCCCGTACCTTTCCCTCCAGGGGTTGATTACGCACCTGCCGGACGCCGAGGATGCGGTATTCTCGGGAGGGCAGGTACAGGTTTTCCGCGACCTGATCGACGAAGTAAGGCGGCGGGGCCACGCCGTCCCGCGCAACCACCTCGCCAACAGCGCCGCCATCCTCGCGCTGCCGGACGCATACTTCAACATGGTCCGCGCCGGCATTATTCTCTACGGCCTGTACCCTTCGGAAAAAATCGCGCGCTCCATCCCGCTCGAGCCCTTGATGACTTACCGGACCCCCGTGATTTTCGCGAAAGAGGTCCGGCCGGGGGAGACCATTTCGTATAAGCGGATGTACGAGGTGAAGGAGAATAGCACCGTCGTTACGACGCCGCTCGGGTACCGCCACGGCTATCCCCGCATGTTGTCCAATCGGGCCGAGGCGCTGTGGCGGGGTCGGCGGGTGCCGGTCGCCGGCGCGGTATGTATGGACATGACGATGTTCGACCTCGGCCCGGGCGCGAGGCCGCGGTTGGGCGAGGAGATCACCGTCTTGGGCCGCGACGGCGACGAGGAGGTAACGGCCGACGAACTCGCCGCCCGCGCCGAAACGATATCGTACGAGCTGGTCACGTCGTTGGGTATGAGGTCGCGCCGTTACTACCTGCGGGGCGGGCATCTCTATCCGGAGCCGCGCGAACGGCGGGCCCTGAGCGGGCAGTATTATTAAGGAAGCGCCCGTCCCCTTCGCCTGCCGCCTTCTATAGGCTTTCATTGTGTTGTACTTGAGAGTAGCGTTGGAGGCGTGTGCGGCCGCCGCTTTGGCGGCCGTCGTCTATCATTACGTCGGCTATCCGCTGCTGCTGCGGTTGGCCGCGGCGTTGGGTCGCGCGCCGGCCGAACCCGCGGCGCCGGCGGCCCGGCCGTCGCTGTCCGTAATCATCCCCTGTTATAATGAAGCCGCGGCCTTACCGGCCAAGCTGGCGGACCTCCGCGCCGCCGATTATCCCGCGGACAAAATAGAAATCGTCGTCGTCTCCGACGGCTCGAGCGACGAGACCGAGGCCGTCGCCCGCGGCGCCGAAGGCGTACGCGTCGTAAGCTGGCCCGAGAGGCGCGGTAAACCCGCGGCCTTGAACTCCGGCGCCGGGGAGGCGACGGGAGAGGTGCTCGTCTTCACGGACGCCAACGCCCTCGTTCCGCCGGAGTCGCTGCGCGAGCTCGTCGCGCCGTTTGCCGACCCGCGCGTGGGCGCCGTGTGCGGCGAGCAGGTGATTACGCGCGGCGCCTCAAGCGAACGCGCTTATTGGCGCTGGGAGGCGCGTATCAAGGAGTTGGAGGCGGCCGTCGGCTCGGCGGTGGGCGCGGACGGTTCGCTGTACGCCGTGAAGCGGGGTTTATATAAAAAGGTCCCCGAAGGCCGCCTTATTATGGACGACTTCTTCGTGTCGTTGCAGGTCGTAGCGGCGGGCTACCGGCTGGCGTACGCGCCGGCGGCGGTCGCGTACGAGGAGGCGCTGGACGACGGCCGCGCCGAGTTCAAGCGGAAAGCGCGCATCATGGCCGGGTCCGTGGTCGCGTTGGCGGCGCTCGACGTCGCCATATGGCGGCGGCTTCCGTGGCAGCTATTTTCGCACAAAATCCTACGTTGGCTCGGCCCCGCTTTCCTCGCCGTGGCGTTGGGGGCGTCGGCGGCCGCGACGGCCGCGGGCAGCGTCTTCGGCGCCGTCCTGCTCGCGGCGCAGGCGTCGTTTTACGGCGCGGCGGCCGTAGGGTGGCTTTGGCGCCGGCGGCGGGCGCCGCTCTTGTTCCGCGCGCCCTATTCCTTTACGTTGGCGAACGCGGCGTTGGCGTACGGTTGGTTGCATTATTTCTTCGGCGGGAAAAAGCCGACCTGGGAAAAATTACGTTGATTTTACCGGGAGGTAAGACTTGAGACGTATAGCGTTATGGGCGGTACTGGCTTTAACGGCGGCCTCGGCCTACGCAAAGGTCCTGGTCGAAATCGCGGTCGCGGACGTGGCCGACTTCGAGACGTTGCGCCAGGGCCGGGACGAACGGTTCATCTTCGTCGACGGTTACGCGTACGCGGCCGTAGACGACGGCGCCGTGACCGGTTTCGACGCCGGCGACAGGGCGTGGGGCGTGGTAGCGGCCGCGGCCGAGGGGGAAGTGTTCCTCGTGCTGCCGGGGGTAGCCCGGTACGACGGGGCGCGGCTCGCCGCGCGCGAGTTGGCCGGCGCCAACCGCCTTTTCGTGTTGGCCGCGGCCGACGCCGCGGCGTTGATCCCCCTTTACGCATATAACGTCGTCGACGTATGGGTGCCTGCGCCGCCGGTGAAGTTGCCCGTCGCCCCGTTCAACCCTCTCGAGGCCGGCGCCGTCGAGCGCGTGCGACGCGATAGGCTGATGGCGACGGTAACGCGCCTCCAGGATTTCTATTCGCGTTACGTTTACTACCACGGCAACGACGCCGCCGTTGCGTTCCTGGAGGACGAGTATCGCGAGATCCTCCGCGCGGCCGTCGAGCGCCAGTACTTCGAGGCCGCGGCTCACGGCGGCTACAAGAACGTCGCGAACGTGGTCGCCCGCATAGAAGGCGTTAAGTACCCGGACCAACAAATAATCGTCGGCGCCCACTTCGACTCCATAACGCACGGTTCCGCCGGCGACCCCGGGGCCGCGGCGCCCGGGGCCGATGACAACGCCTCCGGGACGGCGGCGGTGCTGGAGTGCGCTCGCATCCTGAGCGGCTACGCCTTCGACCGGACCCTTATGTTCGTCGGCTTTAACGCCGAAGAGATAGGCCTTTTCGGCAGCACCTATTACGCCACGACCGCGCGCACCCGCGGCGACGACATCAGGGCGATGATAAACCTCGACATGGTGGCGTACGAGGCTGACGCCGTCCTCGACGCGACGGCGAGCGCCAATGGGTCTTCGTACGATCTCGCGGAGCTTATGGCGGCGAAGGCCGCGAAGTATACTCCCGTCGCGATGGCGCCCGACGCCGGCGGTTCAGGCGGGTCGGACCACGTCCCCTTCTGGGAACAGGGCTACAAAGCCGTTTTCCAGTCGGAGGGGTGGAGCGATATGTCGCCCCATATCCATACCGACCAAGATACCGTCGATACTTTTAACCCGGGTTTCTTCGCGGATATGGCGAAAATTTTAGTCGCGACGGCGTTCGACCTCGCCGGCCTTAATACGTCGCCGTTGATGGGTATAATCGACCCCGACGGCGCCGACTACGCCGACCGTAGCTACACCATCCGTTGGTGGGACGTGGACGCCGACGACCTCGGCCGGGATGCGATGATATCGCTCTATTGGGCCGCCGACAACCGCGGCGGGGGCGGGACCCTCATCGCCGATGGCATTCCCCAAAACGACCAGGGCAACCGGGGCTCGTACGACTGGGATACGTCGTCGCTGCCGGCGGGGCGCTACTATGTCTACGCCGTTATCGACGACGGCGTCAACGAGCCGTGCGTCACCGCCAGCGTCGGGCCGGTACACGTAACGCACGAGTCGCGCGTCGTGGCTTATCCCAACCCGGTGCGCCGCCGCGACGGCCGGTCGGAGGTTACTTTCGACGGCCTCCTCCCCGGCGACGAACTCACGGTCTTCGACCTGGCCGGGACGAGGGTATTCGAGGCCGCGGCTCGAGGCCGGCAACTCCTTTGGGACGTGGCGAACGTGGCGAGCGGCGTTTACCTTTACCGCGTCGAGTCCGCCGTTATGGCCGGCGCCGTGACGGGCAAGGTGGCGGTTTTAAAATGAGAAGCGCGTTTATCGTGTCGCTGCTTCCGTTAATACTGCTCGCGAGCTGCGGCCGCGGCCCGGCCGAATACAGCGCTGAACGGCGGGCTATGGGGACGGTCGTCCTGGCCCGGGCGGTAGCGGCGGACGAGGAGACGGCGAGGCGGGCGGTGGAGGCCGCGCTGGAGGCCGTGGCGCGGGACGAGAAAGTGGCCTCCTATTGGGACCCCCAGAGCGAGCTGAGCCGTTTGAACCGCGCCGCGGCGGAAGGGCCCGCGGAAGCGTCGCCGGAGTTATTCGAGCTGGTGACGCTGGCGCGCGAGACGGCGGCCGCGACCGAGGGTTACTTCGACCCCACGGTGGCCCCGATTATCGAACTGTACGGCATCAAGGGCGGGACGCCGCGCTGGCCCGATGACGACGAGGTGGCCGCGGCGCTGGAGGCCGTCGGCTACGAGAAGATTTTATTGGACCCGGAAAAACGGACCGTCGCGTACGCGCGGCCGGGTATGGTGCTCGACTTGTCGGGTATAGCCAAGGGGTGGGCCGTGGACCGCGCCGCCGCGGCGATGGCGGAGGCGGGGGCGACGGCCGGCCTCGTCGAGGCCGGCGGGGAGGTGGCCTGCTTCGGCGGCGGCCCCCGGGCCGGCGAGGAGTGGCGGGTGGGCGTACAGCACCCCGACCGCGACGGCCTGTACGCGACCTTCGACCTCGCCTCGGGCGCCTGCGCCACGTCGGGCGGCTACGCCCAGCGGTACGAAGCCGACGGCCGGAAGTTCAGTCACCTGTTCGACCCGCGGACCGGAAGGCCGGTCGACGGCCCGGCGGGCGTCACGGTCGCGGCGAAGACGTGCGCCCGAGCGGACGCGTGGGCGACGGCGTTGGCGGCAATGCCGGTTGCGAAAGCGAGCCGTTTGCTTAAACCCGCCGGGGCGCCGGCCTGTCTAATCTTACGGCGACGCGGAAAGGCCTTGGAATACGACGTTTACGGCGAATTTCCTAATTTTAACAAGATGACGGGCGTTAATTGATGGTTCGCGTTTCCTTGTAAAATTATCGCCTTTATGGTATAATGAGGACGCTT
>CBFCYS010000052.1:0-15476 GCA_965602215.1 uncultured bacterium | reverse complement strand
CGTTCAATACCTGCAAGATGTACCTCTGCCACACTACGCTTTCCGCGGTAACGGAGACGTTTAACACCAACTACGGCGGGGGGACGCCGGTGGAGGTATTCAGCGGGACGTTCGTTATCCCCCCGCTCCCGCGGAACGCCTGGCATACTATCTGCGAGCCGACGAACTTTACGTACAATAATTCCGCAAACGTACTGATCGAAGTAACTTGGGTTGGGCCCAGCTTGGGAAGCGTTACGCCCTTCAGAACATCGACGAGTGGCACGGGCCGGGTTCGCGCCTGGAACCCTAGCGCGAGTAGCGGTAGGGTTTGGCCGGCTCACGGCCAATACGGCCGCATCACCATCGGCTACGTCGGCGTCGAACCGACTTCGCTCGGCCGCATCAAGGGCTTCTATAATTAACGAATCTCGACCTCTTGGCAAGAACAACGCCCCTCTCTGGAGGGGCGTTGTTTCGCTAGACGAAAGGGCGGCCCTACCGGGCCGCCCTTTTACGCGTTTTAATTTCGCGACTACAGGCCGTACTTGTCGATAATCTCTTTCTTGCCCAGGCCCAGGATGCCGTACTTCTCGCCTATCTTCTTGAAGGCGGCGATGGCGGCGTCTATGTGGTCCCGCTCGTGGCCGGCGGAGAGCTGGACGCGGATGCGGGCCTGGCCCTTCGGCACCACCGGGAAGAAGAAGCCGATGACGTAGATGCCCTCCTCGTAGAGGTCGCGGGCGACGTCCTGCGCCAGCTGGGCGTTGTAGAGCATGATAGGGACGATGGGATGTACGCCCGGGCGGATGTCGAAGCCGGCGGCGGTTATCTGCTCGCGGAAGTACATCGTGTTCTCCTCCAGCTTGTCGCGGCGCTCGGTGGTCGCCGAGATTATGTCCATTACCTTGAGCGAGGCGGAGACGACGACCGGCGCGACGGTGTTGGAGAAGAGGTAGGGGCGGGCGCGCTGGCGACCGAGCTCGACGAGCTCCTTGCGCCCGGAGATGCAGCCGCCGGATGCCCCGCCCAGCGCCTTGCCCATGGTGGTGGTGATGACGTCGACGCGGCCCACGACGCCGCAGTGCTCGTGGGTGCCGCGGCCGGTCTTGCCCATAAAGCCCGAGGAGTGCGAGTCGTCCACCATGACCATGGCGTCGTACTTGTCGGCCAGGTCGCATATCTCTTTCAGCGGCGCGACGTCGCCGTCCATGGAGAAGACGCCGTCGGTGGCGACCATGCGGAGGCGCTTGTCGGCGAACTGCTGAAGCTTCTTCTCCAGGTGTTTCATGTCCATGTGCTTGTAGGAGTCGTACTGGGCCTCGCACAGCTTGATGCCGTCGATGACGGAGGCGTGGACCAGCCGGTCGGCGATGACGACGTCCTCCGGCCCCAGCGCGACCTCGAAGACGGCGGCGTTGGCGTCCATGCAGGAGGCGAACAGCAGCGTGTCCTCGGTGCCGAGGAAGTCCGACAGCTTACGCTCAAGCTCGCGGTGGGTGTCCTGGGTGCCGCAGATGAAGCGCACCGACGACATGCCGTAGCCCCTGGCCTCCAGGCCGTCGTGGGCGGCGGCCACCACGTCCGGATGGCTGGATAGGCCGAGGTAGTTGTTGGCGCACATGTTGATGACCTTCTTGACCGGGGCGCCCTCCGGGAACTCCACCTCGATGTCCGCTCCCTGGGGAGTTAGGATGTAGCGTTCTTCCTTGAAGAGGCCGTCGTTGCGAATCCCGACCAGCTCGTTCCGGTAGAACTCGCGGGCGGCGGTTCCGTAAGCCATCGTATCCTCCTAAGCTAAAATATTCGCGTCGGCGCCGACTCTTTACGCGTCCTTGTACTCGCGGACCAGCGCGGCTATGGCGTTCACGGTATCGAAAGCCTCGGCGGTCGCCTTCTCGTCCGGGATTTTGATTTTGTATTCGGTCTCGAGGAAGAGCTTGAGCGATACCATCGAGAACGAGTCCACCAGGCCGCCGGTGATGAGGGGGGTGTCGTCCTTGACCTCGACGTCCTCCCCTTCCTCGACGTACTCGTCGACGACGTATTCGCGGACCTTATCTTTGATTTCGTCGGCCATGCGCTGCTCCTTTAGTATGAATTGTTAGCTAATCGTCTTCCAGCGTCGACGTATCGCCTATCTCCTCGCCGGTCTCGCGGGCCTTCAGCAGCCGCCGCATTATCTTGCCGCTGCGGGTCTTGGGCATGCCGTCCATAAACTCGATTTCCTGCGGCATCGCGAGGGGCGAGAGTTTCTTGCGGACGAAATTTATGATGTCCAGCCTGGTCTTGTCGGTCGGCTCGTAACCGGGCTTGAGCGCGACGAAGGCCTTGACGACCTCCAGGTTCACCGGGTCCGGCTTCCCCACCGCGGCCGACTCCGCGACCGCCGGGTGCTCCAGCAGCGCGGACTCGATTTCGAACGGCCCGACGAGGTGTCCCCCCGTGTTTATAACGTCGTCGTCGCGGCCTACGAACCAGTAGTAGCCGTCCTCGTCCACGGTGGCGCGGTCGCCGCAGATGTACCACCCGTCGACGAACTTGCTGTTATAGACTTCCTCGTTGTTCCAGTATTGGCGGAACATCGCCGGCCACCCGGGCCGGAGCGCGATGAGGCCCACGATCCCGGCCTTCACCGGCTCGAAGCCCTGCGGGTCCAGCACCGCAGCCTCCATCGCCGGGAACGGCTTCCCCATCGAGCCCGGCTTTATCTGCATCCCCGGGTAGTTGGAGATGACGATGGAGCCGGTCTCGGTTTGCCAGAAGCTGTCGTGGAACGGCAGGCCGTAGACCTCCTCCGACCAGATGACGGCCTCCGGGTTGAGCGGCTCGCCCACGCTGACCAGGTGGCGCAGCGAGCCGAGGTCGTGGCGCCCCACTATCTCGGCGCCCTCCTTCATCAGGAGCCGTATGGCGGTGGGGGCAGAGTACCACACCGTGACCCGGTACTTCTCGATGGCGGCGTACCACCGCTCGGGCATGAAGCCTATTTCGAGCACGAGTTGCGTCGCGCCCAGCGCCCACGGCCCGATGATGCCGTACGACGTCCCGGTGACCCAGCCGGGGTCGGCGGTGCACCAGTAGACGTCGTCGTCGCGGATGTCGAGGACCCACCTGGCGGTGATGTATTGCGCGACCAGCGAGCCGTGGACGTGGAGGGCGCCCTTGGGGGCGCCGGTGGTCCCGGAGGTATAGTGCAGGACCGACGGCGTCTCCTCGTCGGCGGGGTAGATGTCGAACTCCTCCACCGGCTCGCCGGCGTGGAGGTCGAAGTGGGTCTCGCCCTCGCGCGGCTCGGCGTCGCCGGCGTCGACGATTATGAGGTGCTTGAGCGCGGGGAGCTTGTCGCGGATGCGGCGGACGCGGCCGGCGAGCTTCTTCGTCGTGAGGACCGCCGAGGTCTCGGCGTTCTCCAGCCGGGTGAAGAGCGAGTCCTCGCGGAAGGCCGAGAACAGCGGCTGAGCGATGGCGCCGGCCTTGAGTATCCCCACGAACGAGAAGTACAGGTCCGGGATCTTGTCCATGAAGAGGCACACCCGTTCGCCGGGCTCGACGCCCAGGCCGCGCAGGAGCCTGGCGTAGGCGTTGCCGTACAACCGCAGCTGCTCGAAGGTAAACCTCTCCGCGGCGTCGCCGGCGGCGTTCTCCCAGATGAGGGCGACTTTGTCGCCCAGGCCGCGTTCGCAGTTGCGTTCGGCCAAAAAGTAGGCGATGTTCTTGGTGGGCGCGTCGTCGTAGGCCAGCTCCTCGCGGGCCCGGCCCCAGTCGAAATCTTTGAGTCGTTCGTCGTAAGAGCCGATATTGCTCATAGCCGTCGCGTTCTCCTTGAGCTGCGGGGTTTTTTTCGAAATAGGGCGATGCCGTTCGCGGGATATTTCGGACGGACGCGTATTTTACAACGGCGGCGCCGCGAGGTCAAGACCGATTTCGCCGAAGGCGCGCCGACGGAGGAAATCGGGGCGCGACGAGTCCGCGCGGCGACTTTTTATTGCAAAACGAGGACGGCGGTGTTATAAAGTTTACGGGGAATACAAGGACGGGTTGATTCAACCACGAGAGGTATTGTTATGAAAAAGGTCATAATGGTAACGGCCGCGCTGGCCGCGGCCTCGGCGCTGGCGCCCGCGGCCGTCGCTTCGGGCAAGGTCGTCGTCGTGGGGGCGCGCGCGGCCCGCCACGTCGCGCCGTGGCGCGGCGCGTCCGGCGATTCCATGCGCTTCCAGTGCCTTTGGCGCCAGAGCGACATCAACTACGCCGGCTACGTCAACGGCGTCGAGTTCGATAAAGTGGACGCGGCCGGCGCCAGGTTCAACGGCGTCCGCGTCTGGCTGTGTCACACCCGTAAGACGGCGCTCGAGAGCGCCTTCGCGAATAACTATACCGGCTTCACGCCGGTACAGGTCCTCAATATGCGGAGCGTTACGCTGAGCGGGACCGGGTGGTTCGACCCCGGCATCACCGCGAACCGGTTCAACTACAACAACCGCAACAACTTGCTGATGGAGATACGCTGGGACGGCGACGACGGCAACGACGTCCGCTGCTGGCGCTCGGGCCAGTCGTACAGCCGCTGCTACGCGTTCAACCATAACGCCTCGCAGGGGACCGTATACAACAACGGCCAGCGCATCCGGTTGACCATCGGGACGATGGTCGGCGTCGAGCCGACGAGCCTGGGCCGCGTCAAAACCCTCTTCCTGTAATAACCCGTTCGCCGAAATCGAAAGCGCGCCTCGCGGCCGGCTTTCCCGCGGCGAAAGGTTTTGTTACGAAAATTATTAAACGGTATTATAATAAAGCCGGTTATTGGAAGGCTGATGAAAACAAGGAGGAGGTTACATGAATAAAATAACGCCGATCGTTGCGGCGGCCGCTGTAGCCCTCGCGGTAACCCTCGCGTGGGCGCCCGAAGCGGCCGCGGATACGGGTAAAGTAGTAATCATCGAGGCGCGGCAAACGACCGACCCCAACCCCTGGGGCGGCGCCGCCGCCGACGCGATGAGGTTCCAATGCCTATGGCTCCGAAGCGACATCGACTACCCCGGCTTCGTCGACAAGGTCGAGTTCGATAGTGCCAGCGGCGCTATCGGCCACTTCTACAACTGCCGCATTTTGCTGTGCCATACCAACCGTACCGCCCTCGTCTCCAACTTTACCACGAACTACGGCGGTAACACGCCGGTGGAAGTCCACCCCCCCATCACGAGGTCCATGGGGGGCGGAGGTTGGGTCAACGCCAATATCCGAGCGCGCATATTCAGCTACAACAACCGCGACAACCTGCTGATGGAGGTCCGTTGGAACGGCGATAGCGGCCGGGACATAAATTGTTACGTCGGGACCGGCACCGCCAAACGTTGTTACGCTTATAACCATGAAGCCACCACCGGAAGGGTTAGCCACGACAGCCAGCGGGTCCGGCTCACTATCGGCGTCTATACGGGCGTCGAGCCGACGAGCCTGGGCCGCGTCAAGACCCTCTTCCGGTAATAAACGATAACTTAACCGCGAAAACGCCCCTCGCGTGAGGGGCGTTTTTAATAGCGAACGGCCGGAGCGGCTCAGCGCTTGAACGCCACCAACTCCTGAAACCACTCCGCGTCGCGGTAGCGCTCGAAGTCGACGTCGGTGGCGGCGCGGGTGTTCATATGAGGGCCCATCTCGAGCGCGCGGCCGAGCATCTCTCGCGTCTCGTCCTCGCGGCCTTGCTGCGCAAGGAGGCACGCGTAGTTGTACGCGTGGATGTAATCGTTGCCGCCGAGGCGGACGCCGGCGCGGAATTCCTCCTCGGCCTCGGCGTTCCGGGAGGCTTCTATAAGGCACGTCCCGCGCGTGGTATGGGCGTAGGCGTTATCCGGGTGGCGGGAGAGGAACTCGTCGACCATCGCCAGCGCGTCGTCGATGCGGCCCACCTTGGCCAGAACGAACGCCTTCGCGAGAGGCGGCCGGTCGTACGTCGGGTCGGCGGCGATGGCCTGCTCGATAAGCGCCAGCGCCTCCTCGAACCGGCCGCTGTTCGACAGCACCCGTCCGCTGTTCATAAGGGCGTCGGCGCGTAAACGGCTCGCGTCGCCGCCGGGGGGAGTTTCTTTTTCGGCCATACTCACTATCCTTTTCGGGGTAAGCTTTACCCTTTAAACGCCGTCAACCGCCCGAACCACTCGCGGCCTCCGCCTTTTTCGAGGTCCGGGTTCTTCCCTCGCTTCTTTTCCCGGTTATTACGATAATCACCCTTCCCAATTCCGATTTTATTACGCCGGGGCGGCTTAGTCAATACGAATCCTCCCCGTCCGTTCCCGGCCGCGGCCCGGCCGCACATTCCCCTTGCCTTCGACGCGGAGGCGTTGTATATTATCGGCCCGAATAACGCGACGCCGCAATCTTTTAATCCCCTTAAGAGAGGTCGTTTGCCATGGCGAAAACTCCCATCAAGAAAATCCTCGTCACCGGCTCGGTGGGCCAGATCGGCTCGGAGCTGTCGCTGGCGCTGCGCGAACGCTACGGCGCCGAGAACGTCGTCGCCACCGGCCGCAAGACAAAACCTTCCAAGGAGCTGGAGGAGTCCGGCCCGTTCGAGTTCATCGACGTCGCCAGGCGCGATACCCTGGAGTGGGCGTGCGACAAGTACGGCGTCAACGCCATCGTCCACATGGCCGCCATCCTCTCCGCCGTGGGCGAGCAGAACCCGATGCGGTGCTGGGACGTCAACATGAACGGGACGCTGAACGTGCTGGAGGTGGCGCGCGAGCGCGAGATGGCGCAGGTCCTGGTTCCGAGCTCCATCGCGGCCTTCGGCCCGGAGACCCCCCGCGACGACACGCCCCAGGAGACGGTCCTCAAACCGCGCACGATGTACGGCGTTACGAAGGTGGCGGGCGAGCTGGTATGCGATTACTATTTCCACAAGTACGGCCTGGACATCCGCGGCCTGCGCTACCCCGGCATCATCTCCGCCGAGACGCCCCCCGGCGGCGGCACCACCGACTACGCCGTCGCCATCTACTACGCCGCCGTCAAGGGCGAGCCGTACGAGTGCTTCGTGCGCGAGGACACGGTCCTGCCGATGATGTATATGCCGGACTGCCTGAAGGCCACGCTCGAGCTGATGGAGGCCGACCTCGCCGGCCTCAAACACCACTCCGACTTCAACGTCGGCTCTATGAGCTTCTCGGCAGGCGAGCTGGCCGCGGCCATCCGCAAGTACGTCCCCGACTTCGAGGTAACGTACGAGCCGGACTTCCGCCAGGCCATAGCGGACAGCTGGCCGCGCTCGCTGGACGACGACGCCGCCCGCGCGGAGTGGGGCTGGGCGCCGGCCTACGACCTCGACGCCATGACGCAGGATATGCTCGAGAAGCTAAGGCAGAAGCACGAGGCGGGAACGCTCCCGGAAATGGGGTAAGGCTCCGGTGGCGCTGATTGGCGTGAAATGCCCGCGGGCGCGGTTTCCGGAGCCGCCGGAATAATACTATAATAGCTTATACTCAGGGTTAGGAAGCGAGGTTAATAATTACGATGCTAGCTTCTAGTAAAGACCCCCCGCTTTATGCGAGGGACTATTTCGAAGCATCTGTAGAACGATGGCGAGAAGTGGAATGCTTATTCGATTCGTCGGCCGAATTAAAAGGCGACTATTGGTTAATGGTTACCTTTTTATCGGCCGTTTATCTAGAATGTTTATTAACCGCGATAATGTTAAAAGAACACGCGAACGCGAGAGACGACGAGCCGCCACTAGTACCTGACCACAACCTACTTACGTTAGTAAGTAGGACCAGCCTACATAAAAACCATGCCATAATGAACGACATAAAACCGGTAGCTGATAAATGGTGGTTTTGGCGTATGGATTTAAGGTATTTGAGTAATACCGGATGGGAGAGTCGGATAAGCGAAAAAGACCCGCTTAAAGACGAAACCGGGAATCCCTTAAGCCGAAAAACGATCGCTGAAGAAATATATTCGGGCGCGTACAGCGCAAAAAGGGCTGGTGAAGACTTATGGCGAAGATTGACGAAGTAAGAACAGATATAATAAACAAGCTCAAAGAGAGATTCGGGGATAGCGCGGTTTCCGACGAATACGGCGGGCCGATGCGGTTCATAATACACGTGGCTACGGACGACTTTAAAGGAAAAGACGAGGACGAAAGGCAGGACGAGGTATGGAGCTATATACATAAGGAGTTTAACTACTCGGATTTTAAGTATATCGGCCTGGTTATGACCTGGACCCCCGAGGAAAAAGAATCCTATGATCGGGAACAAGTCGCTTAACGGTAATGGCGCGATTACTCCCGTAACAATACTACTTCTTGTGGTGGTCTCCTTAAAGGGTGTTTGGGTTTCATAATCGTTAGATCCGAACCTGGGTTAAATAAGCGAAGATATAACCATAATTTAAAACTCCGCCGGCTTTCGCTACCCGACGCCGCCGCCCGGGAGGAGTGGGGCTGGGCGCCCGCCTACGACCTCGACGCAATGACGCAGGACATGCTCGAGAAGCTGAAGAAGAAGTACGAGGAGGGGACGCTTCCGGAAATCGAATAATGGTTAAGTACGTGAAGTGCCCGCGGGCGCGGTTCCCGGCGCCGCCGGAGCAGTGCTACGGGACCGGCGGCGCAGGTTAAAAAATACGAAAGAGATACTAACGGCTATCGAAACAGGAAGGAGGTCAAAATACGGCGATGGCGAATTATATATACACATGCGATAAAGCACCACGTATGGCGGCCGAGGATTTTAAAAACAGCGCCAGGGAACGACTATACGATGCTCGTGCTTTGAAAAATACGCAAAATGCGAACCCAGCGGCGAACCACTGGATAATGATTAACTTCTTATCGGTACTCGCCGCGGAATGTATGCTGACCGCATACGATTTACGAGAAAAAGATACGCACCGCGTTCTTACAAGTCACAATATCGATAAAGTAGGTAAAAGAACCTCCTTTAAAAATATCCCCTCGGTTTCTGCGGCGGCCGCGAAAATCCATAACAATTTCAAGAATTGGGAGACAGATTTGAGGTATTTAGATTCGTCATATTTCGCTCGGCGCGTTTCCCATAAATACCAAAAAGCGGCCTCTACGCCGACCCCGGAAACGATAGCTAACGAAATGTTTTACGCTGCCGAAGTTATCGTAAAAGAAGGTGAAAAGATATGGACTTAAGGGAATTGGTAAAAAGGATAAAAAAAGAACTCGAAGATGAGTACGAGGGAATTGAAGTAACGGACGAGTACGCGGGGCCGATGCGAGTTACCCTAAATCTTATATGGGATGGTTTCGAAGGTCTTCCTGAGAACGAAAGGCAAGAAAAGGTCTGGGAACTCCTTCACGCGAAATTTAAATATACCGATCTGAAATACGTCCCTTATATAATTACCTGGACCCGGGCCGAAAAAGACGCGTACGACCGCGAACACGTAACCTAGAATGAAGCCGCCCGGGAGGAGTGGGGCTGGGCGCCGGCCTACGACCTCGACGCCATGACGCAGGACATGCTCGAGAAGCTGAAGAAGAAGTACGAGGAGGGGACGCTTCCGGAGATGGGGTAAGGCTCCTGTGGCGCTGATTTACGTTAAATGCCCGCTCGCCCGGTTCCCGGCCCGGCATAAACCGGGAGAATCGTAACGGAATCCGTTTAAGTAAAACCGGGGCAAAGGCCCCAAGAGGCAACGACGATGGCTATGACCGAGAGAGCACTGGAAGCGAAGCTGGCCGCGGCGGAAAAGGCGCGCGACCGGACTATCGCCGCGGCGCGGAAGGAATGCGACAAAGCGGTCGCGCGGGCGTTTGCGGCCCAGAAGAAGGCGTGGGAAGTATACTTGAAAGCGAAGTCCGCGGCCTAGAAAGAATATTATAAATAACGGCGGCCTCGGCGGCCGCCAAGGGGCGCAACGAGCGACGAAACCCATGGCCTTGATTTGCGTCAAGTGCCCGCTGGCCCGCTTCCCCGAGCCGGCGGAGCAGTGCTACCGGGTCGGCGGCCTTATCTGCCGCGTCGACGACGGCAACGTCGCCAAGTACGCGCCCTGCCGCTTCGGCTGGGACGAGGGCCGCGTCGCCGAGGAGGCGGAGTGTTTGAACGAGCAATGACGCCGACCTACCCCGTAATAAACGCAGCCCCCTCTCCCGGGGGGGCTTTTATATGTGGGCCGGTAGGGGCGACCGGCCGGTTGCCCCTACGGACTCCCCGCGGCGCTTCCCCATTTCCCCAAACGAAAAAGGGCCCTTCGGGCCCTTAATTTTTTACCGTATAAACAAACGTCGCTACTTGAAGGCGACGAGGTCGAGGAACCAATCCTCGTTCCGGTAGCGCTTGAGGTCGACGTCGGTGGCGGCGATGACGTTGAGCCTGGGGTTAATCTCCAGCGCGCGCTCGAGGTACCGGCGGCAGCGCTCCTTGTCTCCATGGAACGCCCAGTAGCAGGCGAAGTTGTAGTGGCTCCCGGGGTCTTTGGGGCCGAAGGTGACCGATTTCTCGAACGCGGCCCGCGCGTCGTCCATCCGCCCCATAGCCTGGTAGGCGACGCCCCGGGCGTTGAAGGCGTGGGGGCTGTTCGGCTCGAGGCCGAAAATACCGTCGGCCGCGGCCAGCGCGTCGTCGAAGCGGCCGAGCCTCGTCAGCGCCAAACTCCGCCCCATCAACGCGCGCGCCTCCCGGGGGTTAAGCTTGGCCGCTTCGTCGAAGGCGGCGAGCGCCTTATCGTAGTGGCCGGCTCGCAAGTACTCTTTGCCGAAGGTGAGCTGCGTCTGCGTGCGTATCCTGCGTAGTTCTTCTTCGGTTATCCGTTTATCGTCCGCCACCAGTTTAGACCCCATGCGATTAGTACGAAGCTTCGGGAGGAAGTCTACGCGGTCAATTTCGCGGGAATATAATAAAACCTGATAACGCTTGTCAAGTAAAAAGTACCCGCCGGCCCTACCTATAGCGGCCTTGCGCGTTCGCCTTCCGGCCCTGGCGCCCCGAGGTCAAGAATAAAGTGAAATAAAAGCCGCCCGCGGGGCGGCTTTAGCGCTCATAGGCGTCATTCGAAGAGAGCTTTAACCTTGCCCAGCGACGCCGGCGCGACGTCGGTGTACGAGCAGTCGTATACCCAGATGTACTCGTCGGGGCTGCCGCCGGACGTGCTCACGTAGAGCCGCCCGCCGTGGTACGCGATGCCGAAGGGATAGGATACGCCCGTTTCGAGCTGCCACGATTCCCGTACGGACCCGGCAGTTGTCATACCGACCACCCACCGCGTAGCGTAATTCGCGTACCAGATATAGTTGTGGGTATAATCCCAGGCCAGATCGTAGGCGTAATTCGTGAACGGCGCCTGGAAAGACGATATCAGACTGCCGTTGGTATTCGATACCCACCACAGGCCGGTGAGGTAGCTCTGGTATATGCGGTTGGCCGTTCCGGGGTTCCGCTTGTCGCCGTTGACGCTCAGGCCGTAACGAGTGGCGCCGCCGCTCCACGTCCACGTGCTTACCAAACTCCCGTTGGAGGCGCGTATCCTCGCCACGTAACGGTTGTTGTAGTTATTCGCGCGGAGGAAGCCGCCGCTTTCGTAGCCAAGGCCGCGGACGTAGCGGTTTTCGAGATAGGGGAAGCGAACCGGGATCGAGCGCACGAAGGCCCCGTTCGACCTCCGCAAGATATTGATCGGGTAGTTCGTCGTGGCGTCGTAGTGGTAGGAGTAGATGTAGTTGGAGTCGGCCGCCATGCCGTAATGGGTACTCCTCCCGTAGTTCCGGAAGGAATTTACCAAGCTACCGATCGCGGCGAAAGCGGGAACCGCGGTCATAACACCGCATATTATAAAAATTATGTTTTTACGCACGCTATATCAGCCTCCTGTTACCTTCGATATGCCATTATACTAACATAAATAGCGTATTTTTCCTAATCGTCAATCTAATTATCGCTGCCGCTTAAGCCGCCTATTCAGGCCATCCGCCCAACGGCAGGCTCATGGGGCCGTCGCGTACGGAGTTCTTCACGGTATATGGCGAAAATTACGACGCCAAAAACCGAAAAGGTGTTATATTTACTGCGCGGGTCGTTATTCAAATAAAGCCTTTATCCGCCCCAAAGAAGTCGGCAGAACGGCTGGTTCGGTATATTTATAATATTGGATGCGCCAATTGTCGGTATCGCCGACGTAAAATCGGCTGGCATCTTTATTGAGAGCGACGTCGCGCGGGCGGTTGAATTCGCCTTTTTCCGAACCCTCCGTACCCCACGCGTTTAAAAACGAGCCGCCGGCCGTGAAGCGCTGGATGCGATGGTTGCCGCTGTCGGCCACGAACACGGTGCCGCCCGGCGCGACGGCTATACCCATGGGGTTGAAGAACTCCGCTTCGCCCGGGCCCTCCGAGCCCCAACTGCCGACGAAAGAACCGGTGGCCGTGAAGTACTGGACGCGGTGGTTACCGTACTCGGCCACATATACTTTATTCGTGGAACTTACCGCGATCCCGTCCGGATAGTTGAACTCGCCGCGGCCGGTACCCGCCTCTCCCCATTCGCCCAAGACGGAACCACCGGAGGTAAAAAATTGTACGCGGTTGTTTCGGTATTCGGTCACGTAGACGCGGCCGTTTCTCGACTGGACGGCGACGCCGGACGGCCACCGGAATTCGCCGGGTTCGCCCCCCGATTGGCCCCATTTACCGACGAACGCGCCGGCGGGGGTGAAATATTGGACGCGGTCGTTGCCGGCGTCGACCACGTAGACGCGGCCGTTGGACGCTACCATCGCGTGCTCGGGGTGGCGGAAATCGCCGTCCCCGCTTCCCTCCTCCCCCCATTTCCCCAGGAACGAGCCGTCCGGCGTAAAGTATTGGACGCGATGCAGGTCGTGGTCGACGACGTAAACGTTGCCGTTCACCGGGGAGACGGCGACCCCCGAAATCTCGTCGAAATCGTGGCTCCACAGTCCGCCATATACGTATTCGGCAACGGCGCCACCGCCAGCCAGCGCAAACGCCGTTGCCGTTATTAAAAGAGTAATCTTCAAGGTTTACCTTGTCCGCCCTTTCTCTCGCCCCCGAATTACAGGTTATTTTGTCATATATACGCCGGATTGTCAATTAAAAAGGGGCCTCGCGGCCCCTTTAGCATTTCCACGCGTCGGTACTACTTCTGGTACTGAATTAGGCCGATGTCGAGTTGGCCGTCGGTGACCATGAATCCCGCAGTCGGCTCGTACGTCCAGGTGAACGTGGCCTCATAATTCGTCGTGTCCACTTCCACCTTGGCGCCGTACTCGGTCAGGTCGAGGTATTTGGGCGTCGGGATGCCCTCTTCCCTCTTACCCTTTAAACTTTTGTCGTTGACGGCGGAACCCCAGTAGCCGGGTGAATTGGCCACCGGTATGATATACCCCGGTTTAATGCTCCCCAGCTTAACGCGGTTGGCGACGTTGCCTACGAAGACGACGCGCATCGTAATGGTCGCCTTACCCTCGGGGTAGAAATCCCGCAGTTGGACGAGGCCGACGCAGTTTTTACCAACCAGTACTTCCTCTACGACGTTTTCCCAGGTGAAGTAGAACTTCGCATCGGCGTCGGGCATATGTTCCGGGTCCAGCCAGTACAGCTTGACGTCTTTCTTGCCTTCGCCGACTTCGGAACACTTGAGGTCCATCAGGGGGTTGTCGGCGGCGTCGCTCGCGGCGGCCTCAAACGGTTCGTTGTCGCCGGGGCCGGGGAACTTGCTGGAAAGTATCTTGCCGGTATTCTCGCCCGCAAAAACCGTGGCGGCCAGCGCGAGCACGGTCAAACCAACTAACATCCACCTCATATCGCTCCTCCTGGATAACTATTAAGGGATGATAAAAGTTTCGCTTCAACGCCGGCGGGTATCATAGCATAAAGCGGCGCTCCGGTCAAACCGCTACCGTTCACGCCGTAGAGGTAGCGGCGTCGCTCGGGGCGTGTTAGAATACGGGGTGGATCTTACTTCCCCGGCAGGAAACATAGGAGCTGAATATGCGTAAATTATTCGTCGTGTTGGCCGCGGCGGCGCTGGCCGTTTCGGCGCCCGCCAAAGACTACGACCTCGAGAAGGTCCGGGCCGACAACGAACAACTCATCCGGGAGTGGTGCCAGGCGAGTTGGGACAACTCCGTTTACGGCCAGCCGGTCGACATCGCGGGCCTGCTCGAGAAATATTCCTACCTCTCCGACGACCCGGAGTTGCTGGCCTTTCTGAAGCAGCAGCGCGACGAGGCGCAGGACCCCACCGAGCGGCGCGTTCTCCACTACCTCTACCGCGACCTGGCGACGACGTACGAGGCCGAGAAGGTTATGGCGCTGGCGGACGAGATGGACAACCGCAACGCCACCGACAGCCTCTGGGTCCGGGGCTTCGAGGAGGCGATCCCGCTCCGCAACTTCTACCCCTTAATGCGCCAAACGGACGACGAAGTCCCCTACATGAATCTCTACTACACCGTGCACAACTACAACATTACCGTCATGAACCCGCTGCGGCGGGAGCGGTTGCAGGTGCACTACGACTCGACGCGCGCGGCCGGGTACGAGAGCTACGGCGACTTCTACTACCAGATGCTCGGCTACGAGCCGGGCGTCCCCGCGGCCCAGGCGCGGAAGTTCCGCGAGGCCACGTTCCCGGTGTACAAGGAGCTGGTGACGGCGCGGTGCCAAAGGCTCTTCGGCCAGGACCCGGCCGAGACGCACCCCTGGCAATCCAAGAACATCTACTGGGGCGCGGATTTCGACGCGCACTTCCCCCGCGAGACGTTCCTGGAGTTCACGTACGGCTTCTTCGCCCGGCTCGGGATGGACGTCCGCGAGATGCCCAACGTCACGGTGGACGACGAGGACCGGCCGCAGAAGGAACCGCGCGCGGCCTGTTGGGGATTCGACGCGCCCGACGACATCCGCGTGAATTTAAAGCCGTTGGGAGGCGCGCACGATTACGAGGCCGCGTTCCACGAGTTCGGCCACGCGCTCCACCACGCCTACACCGACGCGGACCTCCCCTACGAGTTCCGCATGCTCGGCTCCAACGAGCTCACCGAGACGTACGCCATCTTCCTGGAGCAGCTGTTCATAGACCGGACCTTCCTGCTCGACGAGCTGGGGATGCCGGAGGCGGCCGTCCACGACTTCCTGGCGTACAAGCTCATGTTGGACATGGGGATGGCGCGGTCGACGGCCTTCGACGTCTACTACGACGAGGCGCTGCACTCCGGCGAGTTGGAGGACCCGCTGGCGTACTACGACGCCGAGATCGACCGCCAGCGCCTCTTCCCCGAGTACGCGTGCCGCACGGAGGCGGGCTACCTCAACGTCGACGAGGGGTTCTACGCGCTGTACTACATGGCGGCGTTCTACGGCGCGGCGCAGCTACGGGCAAAGGTGGTGGAACGGTTCGGGCCGGAGTGGTACCGGGACCCGGCGGCGGGCGAGTTCTTCGTCGACCTCTTCCGGCGCGGCGACGCCTGGACGTTGGGGGAGATGCTGCAGTACATCG
>CBFCYS010000051.1:0-16029 GCA_965602215.1 uncultured bacterium | reverse complement strand
TCCGGCCATATATCATAAATATATTCCGACGTGTACGCCCCGGCGAAGAATATTATCCGTGCGGCCACCGCGGCCTGGTTAACTACCGCGGCGGCAGCCGTCGTCTCCGCCGCCCCCGCGGCCCCGGGCGCGCAAATCCGCGCGATGTGGGTTACTACCGAGTCGCTCTACGACCAGGGCGAGGTCGAGCGGCTCGTCGCGACCGCCGCGGCCTACGACGTCGACGCGCTATTCGTCCAGGTCCGCCGGGCGGGTGACGCGTACTACACATCGACTTCCGAGCCGCGGTCGCGGAAACTGGAAGGCCAACGCGACGACTTCGACCCCCTCGCCGAAGTAATCGCCTGCGCGAGGTCGTTCGACGTCGAGGTGCACGCGTGGTTGAACGTAAATTATATTTGGCCCGGGCCGGATATGCCGCCGATGGAAAGTCATATCGCGAACCGCCGACCGGAATGGATCGCGGTAGGCCGCGACAGCCGGCGCCTTACCCGTTATACGAAGCGCGAGATGGCCGGCGGCGACACCGAGGGTTGGTACGCCGACCCGGCGGCGTCGGGGTTCGCCGAATACTTCGCCGCGGTGTCGGCCGAAGTCGCCCGCGAATACGACGTCGACGGCGTACACCTCGACTTCATCCGGTATCCGAATTATCGATTCGGGTACGGCAAGAGCAGTCGCACCCGGTACCTCCGCGAAAGCGGCCGCCAGGACCCGATATTGCTAGGCTACCATAAACTCGACGACGCGGTTTACAACCCCGCGTTAGGTTACGCCGGCCTCGCCGTCCGTTGGTTCGACCTCCAAACGCTGGAGTGGCTGGACTGGCGCGCGGACCAGGTGACGCGGGCCGTCGCCGCCGCCGGTCGAGCGGTCAAGGAGGCCGACCCGGAAGTGCAATTCTCCGCGGCGCCCTGGGCCAACCCCGAGCACGCCTACCGCTACGTGGGCCAGGATTGGCTTGGTTGGCTGGACCGCGGCCTCGTCGACATAATATGCCCGATGACGTATTGGGGCGACGCGCCCAAGCTGGCGGCGTTGGCCGACAGGCTCGAGCGGCGCCGCGGGGACGCTCGTCTATACCTGGGCGTCGGCGCCTTCAACCACGACGCGTCGTACCCCTCGGCGATCGCGGAGGGCCTCGCGGATGCGCCGGCCGACGGCATAATCCTCTTCGACTACGGCTCGTGTTGGCGGAAGCCGGCCGTCTTGCCGACGCTGGCGGGGATTTCTCTCCCGGAGAAGGTTAAAGGCGAATGAGGGCCGCGAGAAATACGGCGCTCGCCACATTGGCCCTTTTCGCAGCTCTGGCGGCCGCGTGCGCGGGTAAAGCCCTCGCGTCGGTAGGGGGCGAGGTTATCGGCGAAGGCGACGTCATCGCCGCCGTAGGTTATTTGCCGAAGGGAGAGAAGCTCCGCGAGGTAGTGGACGGCCTGGTCGAACGGAAGATAATCCTCTCGCTGGCGAAAAATAAAGCGCTGGCGGCGTCCAGCGGCGAGGCGAACCGGGCCGCGGCGCTCGCCGCTAAGGCGTACCGACCAACCGGTAGGGTCGACGCGGCAACTTTCCGCCGCCACCTGGGGGAAGAAATCATTATCTCCAAATACATCGACCTCTACATCTTCCCCCGGATAAAGGCCGACGAGGAAACCCTCTTGGCATACTTCCTCAAGCGACCGGGCCTTTTTCTGAAAAGGCCGCCGCAGGACCGCGCGGCTCTTAAAAAGATGTTCCCCCGCTACCGAAACGAAGTCCTGTACCGGTATATCCGAGCCGAAACCGGACGCTTACTCCGGGAGTCGGGCAACGCGGCCCGTGCCGGCCTCAACGTCGAGATATATTTATAACGCGCGGTAGGTTTGGCTTGACAACATAACTGGTACCGTGTATAATGTTTATTGGGAAGGAGCTTGTATAATCCCATCCTACGTGCCCCGGAGGACGTATGGCAAACGGCAACAAATCCGAACAAGCGGAACGCATATTTTTCGAACACATCTCGTTCATCTATAAGACCGTGATCCTGTCGGTCGTTATATTAATAATTGCTATCGCCGCCGCCATAATCACCCAAATATGGTGGATAGCTTTGGTTGGCGTCCTCGGCCTGGCACCCATTTATTTTAAACGAAAAAGACGCAACCGCTTCATCATTACCAACAAGCGTTTCATCCGCGAGCAATTCAACCCCCACCACAATATCATCGGGGTACCTCTCCAAAACATCTTCGGCGTTAAATCGCTTAGCCGGGCATCGGACAAGTACGGCACGGTACGGATCGAAACCACGCCCGAGTTCGGCGACCAATTATTGGTCGACGGCGAAAAGGAAGTCGGCGTTATAATGTGCTATAAGGTGCCCGACCACCAGACGTTCGGCGAGATCGTCACGTTCGCCAAGGATGTAGCCGCCAAAAGTCCTTAGACGCGGCTAACGTGAAGCGCCTCCCGTCGGGAGGTTTTTTTTTATCAGGAAACGGTAATGTTTAATAACCGCTATCTACAGGCCACCGTAGCGACGGGGGCGTTGGGCGCCGCTTTCGAGGCGTCGTGGCAGTTAGGCCGCAATTACGCCTTTTTGCGCCCCCCCGTGTGGCGCACCGTAGCCGCGGACGCGCTCGTCGCGGGGGCCGTTACGGTCGCCCTTTTCTGGGTCTACGCGGTCGCCTTCCGGATAATACGGCGCCGGCGGGATACGTCCGCCGAACCCACCGCGGCCTCGTACGCGGCAATCGCGGCGCCGTTCCTATGGTTCGCGGCGCGCGGGGTTCTGCCTCATATGAAGTTGTCCTGGGCCGCGGCGCTCGCTTTGGCCGTCGTAGTCGCCCCCTTTATTGGCCTAGCATTAGCCGCGCTGCTTCGACGCCGCCGAGTCGCGAACGTCCTCGCCGCGGCGGCGGCCGTCGTTTTACTCGTCTTCACCGCCGTTAAAATACTGGAGCAAACGAGGCCGCTCGAGCCGAGCCGAGCCAACGTCGTCCTCATAACGCTCGACACAACGCGGGCGGATCGGCTGGGGTGCTACGATTACGCCGACGCCCGTACGCCCAACCTCGACCGCCTGGCCGAACTCGGGGCGAAGTACGATAAGGCGCTATGCCTGGAGCCTTTAACGGCGCCGTCGCACGCGACGATAATGACCTCCCTCTACCCGGAAACGACGGGCGTCGTTTTAAACGGGATGAGGTTGCGGCCCGACGTACCGACGCTTAGCGAGCAGTTCCGCGGCGTCGGCTACGCTACCGCGGCCTTCGTGTCCGCCAGTTCCGTTTACGCCCGCGATACCGCCCTCGACCGCGGTTTCGACTCCTACGACGACGTTTTGACCCCCCGCGACGGGTACCGCCCGTCTCCGATGATGCCTTTAGCCGCCGCGGAAAAACTATCGCTCCTGGCCTACGACGACGACGGCGCCCAACGTCCGGCGAACGAAGTTACGGATTCGGCTATCAGGTGGCTTAAGCGCCACCGACGGCGCCCTTTCTTTATGTGGCTGCACTATTTCGACCCCCACGACGATTATCTCCCGCCGGCCGACTTCGCCCCGCCCGGATTGAGCAACCGCTCTCTACAGCGGAAGGTCAATAAAAATTGGGCCGAAGGTAAAGGCGGCCCGAAACTCCCGGCCCGCATCGCCGCACTCTACGACGGCGAAATGGCGTTTATGGACGCGGAGATAGGCCGCTTCCTCGACGCGCTGGCCGACATGGGCGTTGACCAAAGGACCATGGTCGTCGTCGTCGCGGACCACGGCGAAGCGTTCGGCGAGCACGGCACCAAGTACCACGGTTTTCGCCTCTACCGCGAAGAAATCGAGGTACCGCTAATATTCTGCGACCTGGGAGGCCACCTGCCGCCCCTTCCGGACGCCCCGGGGCCCGCCTCCACCCTCGACGTCGCCCCCACCATACTGGACCTCGCCGGGATCCGGGTCCCCCACTCCATGCGTGGGCGGGCGTTGTTTAGGGATACGGAGCCGCCGACGGCGACCTATTGTATATGCGTACCCGAAGTGCGTAGGGAGAGTAAATATGCTGTCGGCCGGTTGGAGGCCCTCGTCACGCCCGGGGAGAAATTAATCGTCCATAATGACGGTACGGTGGAATATTACGACCTGACGGCGGACCCGTTCGAAAAAGACGACGTAGCCGATGAAAGACGGGAACGCGTCGCGGAGTTGCTGGCGACGCTTGAAGGTATCCAGGCGACAGTCGAGCCGGCACCGGACCCCACCTTCAGCACGGACCCGGATACTATAGACAAACTGCGCGCTTTGGGTTACATTAAATAATCGCCGCGGTGACAACAGCGACCGTTAGACGTATTGCGCCCTTCGTATTCTTCGGCGTACTTGTCGTACTCTTCTTCCCCAAGCTCGTCTCGCTCGCCCACCTCCCGGCCGCAAAGGACACGTTAACTTTTTCCTATCCCGCCCAGCTCGAGCTGTGGCGGGGGCTCCACGACGGATACTTCCCGCTCTGGTCGACCCACCTCAACTCGCCGCTTTTCGCCGAAGGCCAGGGCGCCTTCGCCCACCCGCTCGCGCTTTTGCTCTTCGCGATACTGTCGCCGGCGGTGGCCTCCAACCTTTTCCTGCTAATTCACGTTTACGCCGGCCTGATGTTCACTTACCTGCTCTGTCGGGACCTCGGCCAGAGCAGGCCGGCCGCGACGCTCGCCGCGACCGCTTTCGGGCTCGGCGCTTTCTTCCTCGCGCGGTTCGGCATCTATACCATCGTCACCAACGGCGTTTGGTTGCCGGCCTTGCTCTGGCTGGGCGGCCGCTTCGCGAGGACGGGGGACGTCAGGTACGCGCTCGCCGGCGGCATAGGCGGCGCGCTCGCGCTACTCGCGGGCCAGTTCCAACTGGCGAGTTACGCCGTCGTCGCCGCCGCGGCCTATGCCGCCGTTTACTCCCGCCCCCGGAAAAACGCTGCCGCCGCGGTCCTGTGTTTCGGCGCGCTGCCGCTCGCCCTTGCCGCGATCCAATTGTTGCCCACGTACGAACTCTGGCGTTTGAGCGATCGGGCGGCGGATGCGCGCGCCGGCGAGTACTCTTTCTGGCCTCCCCAATTCCTGCAGCTGGTACTCCCGGACTTTTTCGGGCGTTCGCCCCATCCCGCGTTCGCGCCTCTCGGCGGAGCGCAGGTAGATAACTACTGGGGCCGCAGCTCGTTCGTGGAATCCGCGTTCTACGTCGGTATATTCCCCCTCCTGCTGGCAGCCGTCGGCGTCGTGAAAAAGCGCCGTTGGTTCTTCATAATCCTGGCGATACTCGCCGCGGCGTTCGCGTGCGGCGTATATACCCCGCTTTTTAAACTCTATAGATACATACCGCCGTTCGGCTTTTTCCGCGCGCCAAGCCGGCTCCTGCTGTACGCCACTCTCGCGCTCGCCGTCTTCGGCGGCGACGGCGTCGACTACTTCGTACGGTCGCGCAGCCGGGCCTACGTCGCGACCGCTCTCGGCGTAACGTTGGCGGCCGTCGCCCTCGCGCTGACCTTCAGGTTTACGCTTCCCCAACTTAAAAGCGTTATCGATAAGACGGCCGCCGCCAAGGCCGAGGTCGCGGCGTCGCGGTATAAGAACGTGGAAGCGGTACGCGAGTATTACGCGGACAAAGGTAGGACCGTATTCCGAAAGGCCGCACACTCGAGCCGGCTCCGCAACCACGCGACGTGGTTTCAATTCGGCGTACTCGGCGCGGCAGTGGTCGTCTTCTGGGGGGCGCGCCGCAACCGCGCCGTAGCTGCCGCCGCCCCGTACGTATTTATAATAATAACTGCGGCCGACCTCTATCATTATGGCGCCGGCCTAAACCCGACAGTTCCGACCGCGTTGGTCAACAAACCACCGCCGGTCGCCGCGGCCTTAGGCCGGCCGGCCGACATACGAGTATACTCGAGCGGCTTCTCGCTCGGCCCCAATAAGCAACTCGGCTTGGGCCTTATCCACGAAAACACGCACGCCATTTGGGGTTACGACTTGCTTGTTCCGCGAGCGTCGCTTCGCCCGAAACCGGCGTCGCTGGTCTTCGGAGAATTGGAAGACGTGTATACAACCGTGCCGGAGCCGGGCGGCGGCCGCTTCCCAACGCCGACGGCGACCGATACGAAAATATTCGGCGCGTACGGCATAAAATATTTCGTACGCTTAACGCCCTGGCGCGGCGCCGGAATCGCGCCCGTCGCACACGTGCCGCCTTACTACGTATATAAAAACGTCCTCGCGGCGCCGCGGGCTCGTGCGATAGCGGAATACCGATTGGCCGAAGACGACGACGCGGCGTTGGAAATAATACGCGGCGACGGATTCGCCCCGGCTCGCGAAGCAGTCCTCGCCGCTGCTCCGGAAGGATTCGAGCCGGCGGAAACTCCGAGTACGCCGGTAACGTTGGAACGCCCCACGCCGCTAGCCGTTCGTTGCCGAATCGAGGGGCCGTCGCTTTTACTCCTGGATGATTTGTTTTACCCCGGTTGGGAAGCGAAGGTCGACGGCCGGCCGGCGGAAATATACCGCGCGAACGTAATCTCGCGGGCAGTCGTCGTACCGGCGGGCCGGCATACCGTAGCTTTCGATTACAGGCCGACATATTTCTACGTCGGCCTCGTGATATCGCTTCTGGCCTGGGTCGCGGCGCTAATCGGGATAACTGTCCTGTCGTTACGCCGCGCCAAGCACGCACGTGTCGAAAAAACGTAACGCGGCGTTGTGGGCGATCGCGGCCTCCGCGCTGGCGCTAAGGCTCGTGCTGGCCGCGGCCCAACTCCCCTACCATTACCAGGCCGACGAGTTCCAGGTCGTCGAGCGGGCGTTGCGCGTCGGCGCCGGCGAACTCAACCCGGGCCTTTTTACGTGGCCCGGGACGCTCGTCATATATTTAAATTTCTTGGCGTTCGCCGGCTACTTCTTAGTCGCCAAGGTCGCCGGCGTCGCGACCGCCGCCGCCGCGTTCGCCGACCATTATTGGCTCGAGCCGGGCCTCTTCTACTTTCTCGGCCGCGCGATATCTTCGGCCTTCGGCGTTCTCGCCGTCTTTATGACGTGGCGTTGGGCCCGGGAATCGTTCGGCACGGCCGCCGGTTTCGCCGCCGCGGCCTTCGTCGCGTTGGCGCCCGCAGCTTTAAAGGCGAGCGCGATTGCCCTTCCCGATATGGCAGCGGTCGCCCTCGGCACCGCGTCGCTGGCGTACGGCGTACGGTTCGTACGCGAGCCGAAGCTGCGGTACTTCGTTATATCCGGGTTTATGCTCGGGCTGGCTGCGGCCGCTAAATACCACGTGCTGTTATACGCGCCGGCCTTGATCGCCTGCCCCTTCCTGGTCGGCGTTAACGGCCCGGGTAAGGTGAAAACGCTCGCCGCGGGGATGGCGGCTGCCGCGGCCGCGTTCGTACTCGCCTGCCCGTTCGCGATTTTGGACGCGCCCACGTTTATATCCGACATTACGCTAATGGCGCGCCGGCCGGGGATGGTCCGGTGGCTGCCGTCGCCGGCGTACGTCTTCGGTACGACGTTCCCGTTAACGTTCAGTTGGCCGCTGGTCGTACTGGCCGTCGCGGGTGCGGTGTCGTTGATTCGCCGGCGCGACCGGTTCGCCCTCGTGGTCGGCCTCGCCGCGGCGCCGTTTATAGTCGCGGCGTTGATAAGGCCGCTGCCACCCCGGCACCTCCTGCCCCTCTTGCCGCCGCTGGCTATAGCCGCGGGCGCAGCCGTCGCCGATGCCGCGAATATTAAAAAGCGGACATATCAAACGGTAGCAACCGTAATAGTCGCGGTTTTTTTCGTAATCGCGTTGGCCTTGGACATAGGCCACGTCGCGTGGGCATGGCGCGAGGATACGCGCACCGCCGCGGCCAAATGGTTCGCCGCTGAGATTCCATCGGAGACCGCGGTTATCGTCGAAACGCTGCCGCCCGACGCGGACGGGCCGCCGCTTTGGCCTTCCAAACCCGCGTTGGAGCGATTGATAAAATATTCCCGCGTAACCGGCGGCGGCTCGCCCGGGCGCCACGGGTACCAATTAAAAAACCCTAACTACCCCTTCGGCCTAAAAACATTCGACACTTACCTCGTGGCCGAATTGGGCGACCTTACAAACGCACCCCGGCCGGCCTACGCTTTACGAACGCTGCCGGACGACCGCGACTTCTACGCCGAACAAGCCAAACCGTACGGCATACCGCTAACACCCTGGGCCGACGAATATTCCCGTTTCTTACTCGGCAACGGTCGCCTGGTAAAACGCTTCCCCGGCGCCGGGCGTCCGGGCCCCACAGTCGAGATATACACTCTGAAGTGAGAATACTTTATTTTTCCAACGAAGACGTCCCCGCGTCCCACGCCGGCGCGGTCCACACCTGGGAGGTGGCCCGCGGCCTGGCGCGTAGGGGCCACGACGTAACGCTCGTGTCCGCCGCGGCGCCCGGGTTACCCGCCCAAGAGAGACGCGACGGCGTATCGATATACCGGCGGCGTTCGCGGCTCGCCGGCGTTAAGTGCAACTTGAGGGCGGCGCCCGTACTCGCGAGGCTATGGCCGGGTCGCTACGACGTCGTAATGGAGCGGTATTTGACGCTCAACGGCCTCGGCTATCTCTTCGCCGCGGCCAAGAAGCTCCCCTACTACGTCGAGGTGAACGGCCCTCACGTCGAAGAGATAACGTACCGCTGGCGGCTCGCCGGAACCCGGCGCGCTAAAATCCTGGAGTGGTGGGTTGACCGGCAGTTCGCTCGAGCCGACGGCGCGTGCGCGCCGAACGTCAATATCGTCCGGCCGGTCGCCCGCGCCAGGGCCCGAAAGATAATTTGGGGCGTCAACGAAGAACAGTTTTCGCCGGCGCTGGCGGCCTCGGCGCGCGCGGAATCTTTCCGGGCAAAGGCGGGGGGCACCGGCCGGTTCGTCGTCTTGTTCGTGGGGTCCTTCCGGCCGTGGCAGGGTACCCGCGACCTTCCGGCCATAATAGCTCGAGCCGTCGAGGCGGTACCCGAGGCCCTGTTCTGGATAATAGGCGACGGCGACGACCGGCCCCGAGTCGAAGACGAAGTCGAGAAGCTTGGCGTAGCCGACGCGGTGCGTTTCTTGGGGTGGCGCCGGCACCGCGAGCTGCCGTACGTAATGGCCGCCGCCGACGCCGCGGTCGCTCCTTTCAACGACGCCTACTATCCCCCGTTGCGCGAGTTCGGTTTCTTCTGGGCGCCCACCAAGGTCCTCGAGTGCTTGGCCAGCGGCCTACCGGTCGTCGCCAGCCGGTACCCAATACTCGACGAAATGATAGAGGAAGGGCGTTCGGGATACCTCGTACCGGCGGGCGACGCGGGCGGGTTCGCGGACCGCCTGGCGGCTCTCGCCCGTTCCGAAAACGCGCCGGAAATGGGCCGTCGCGGCGAAGAAACCGTAAAGCGGGAATTCGGTTGGCGCCGGCATTGCGAAACCCTCGAAGGTTATCTGCGGGAAGCCGTCCGGAGGCGAAAAAACTTGCACAAAGGATTGAAATACGATAAAATTGTAACCGCTGGGCCGTTGTGGCTACTAATACCGAGGTTTCCTCGGAGGTAACTAATGAATAAGAAGATAGCTGCCGTAATATTGATCGTGATGTTAGCGGTCCTCGCGGCGTTGGTAGTAGCCAACACCGTGGTGGAAAGGCCGCTAGGAGCCATTAAAGCGAGTTTCACCGAAACTCGCTAAATAAGCCTTACCAACGGCTTATGGCGGGGCTCCCGCCGCTGCCCTGCCCCAAGGGGCGGGGTTTTTATTGACCGCGGATTGAGCAGATGAAACCCCTTAAAACGTTATGCGCGTTAGGCGCATTTGTATGGGCCGGTTTAGCCGTCAGCGCCGGCGCAGCGTACGAAAGCCCGGCCGCGGCTATCGAACGCGCGGAACGGGCCGGTACGCCCGGGCCGGGCGCAACGGCGGAGGCGTTGACCGACGCCGGTTGGCTCGCCCTGTTCGCAGAAAACGATTACGAAACGGCCCGCGAGTACTTCGAACGCGCGCTGGCGCTCGAGCCTTCTTCGGCCCGCGCCCTCGAGGGTTACGGCCGCTCGCTCGAGATATCGGGAGACTACTCCGGCGCGCTCCGGGCGTACCTCGATTTTATCGCCGCGGCGCCGGACCACCCGGCGGCGTACGTATACCTGCATCGGTGCCACGTCTTGGAAGAGGACACAACGGGCCGCGAATACTTCGTGGAATCCCTCACCTCGCTACGGAACCGCGACGACGTACCTCCCGCTATCAGAGCCAAAGCAACCCTTTTCCTCTTCGACCGTGTGCACCGCGCCGCCGAATTCGACGAGGCCGAAGAGCTCTTATCTTCGCTCAATTTCGTGCGGGACTGGCAGATAGTAGGGCCCTTCGACAACGAGGGCAAGGAAGGGTTCGACGAGGTTTATCCCCCGGAGGCCGGGGTTTCGCTCGCGGCGACGTACGACGGTAAAGCCCGGGCCGTAAGCTGGCGGCGCCTCCCCGTGCCGCTGCCTACCGGCTTCCTGGACTTCGGGACGGTCCTCGCACCCGCCGACAAATGCGTTGCTTACGCCGCGGTGGCGGTTAAGTCGCCCGCCCAAACGGACGCTTTCGTCGCGATGGCCGCCGCCGGCGCCGTAAAAGTATGGCTCAACGGCGTCGAGATCTTCGCGCGGGACGCTTACCACGAAGGCTACTTTGACCAGTACGTCGCGCCCGCCCCCTTATTGCCCGGTTACAACCTCCTACTGGTGAAAGTTTGCGGCGACGACGAACGCTGGGGTTTCGGCGTACGGTTCTTGGGAGACGACGGCGAACCTCTAGCCGACGTTACGTTCGACGCCGGCGCCGCGGCCCTGGCCGCGGCTTCTCGCGTCGCCGGCCTTTCGCCGCCACCCTACGACGAACTCACCTACTTCGACCGCCGGATTATGCAGGGGACCGCCGACGCGTTCGATTATTACTACGCGGCGCTCGACCATCGCGCCCGGGCCGACACCGACGAGAAAGAGGAGTTCGCGACCAAACTCATGCTCGCCGCGCAATCGATGATGCCGGAAGCCGCGGATTTCTACTACTACGTCGGCGTTACCGAAAAAGAGGAATCGCGGATTCGCGCGAGTTTAACTCGGGCTCTTAAGCTGGCGCCTCAACATAACCAGGCCCGCCTCGAGTTGGCGAAATATTTCTACGGGCTCGAACGCCCTCAAACCGCGCTGGACGTCGTCGACGACGTTTTGAGCCGCAATCCGGATTTCGTCGAAGCCGGCCAATACCGCGCCAAACTTTATTGGGAATCCGGGTACGCCTACGACGCCGCGCGCGAAGCGGGCGAGATTAGCCGCCGGATGCCGGATTACCCGTTCAGCAAAATGATTGAAGCGTTGTTCGAAAAGAATTACGGCGACTTGCGTCGGGCGGCGGACCTTTGGCGCGCCATATACGAGGTTGACGTATATTCGGCGACCGCCCGGGACGAGCTGTTCAAGTTACTTCTGGAAAGGAACAATTTCGACGAGGCAACGGCGGCGATGCGACGCGCGCTGCAGGCGGACCCTTACGACGTGGGTGCTCGTAAAAAATCGATCGCGGCCCTCAATCATTACGGCCTATTCGCCGAAGCGCTGGCCGAGGCCGAAGTAGCGCTCGAGTTCCGGCCGGAGGATTACGAGCTGTGGCATTACAGAGGAACGTCTCTGGAACAGCTGGGACGAGAAACGCAAGCTCGCAACGCTTATCGGAAGGCGGTAGCTTTCAAACGCAACTACCCGGCGCTGGAAAATTACCTCAACTACCTCGAGCCGTCCTCGGAGCGGCGGGCGGTGCCGCGGTTGGACGCTTACGAGCTCCTCGCCGCTTACCCCGGCGACGACGTATTCCCCCACGACTCCGCGGTATGGCTTCTCGACGACCACCACGTCGAGGTATTCGAAAACGGCACCAGTACGCGGACGGTGCATTACGTCATAAAAATCCTGACCGCCGACGGCGCTGAGAAGTTCCGCAATATAAACGTCAGTTACTCCCCGGGCCTCGAAAACGTGGAGCTGAAACGCACCGCGGTTTTAAAGGCCGACGGGACCGAGATTACCGCGAGTCAAATCAAGGAATATAACGTCTTCGACGTGTGGAGCCGTTTATACTACAGCTACGTCAACAAATCCATAACGATGCCGAGCCTTTCGCCCGGCGATACTATAGACATCGAATATAAAATCAGTCAAACCGGCAAAAACCTTTTCGCCGGGTATTTCGGCGACTTCTATTACTTTGGCGATAAGAACTCGACCATCATAGCGCGTTACGCCGTAACGGTCCCGAAAACCAAGGACTACTACTTCAAACGGTTACGGGGCGCTCCCCCGCCCGAGACGATACGGGGCGGCGAAAAAACCACGTACGTCTACAAGATGGAAAACTTGCCGGCGATAGAAGAAGAACCCTATATGCCGGCGTTGGCGGAAATCCTGCCGGGCGTTCAAATCTCGACCTTCGCGACCTGGGACGACGTCGGGCGCTGGTACAACGGTTTGATTAAAGACGTGTTCCGGCCTTCCCCGGAAATCGAGGTCTTGGCCGCCGAGCTCTCCGCGGACGACCCGGACGACCTGACGAAACTCCAACGCGTGTACGACTTCGCCGTGAGTCGAATCCGGTACGTGGGCCTGGAGTTCGGCATCGGCGGCTACCGGCCCCATACCCCCAAGCAGTGCCTCGAGTCCCATTACGGCGACTGCAAAGATAAAGCAACGTTCATGAACACCCTCTACCGCCTTATGGGTTTCGAGGCGTACCCGGCGTTAATACGGACCGCGAACCTGGGCGAGTTGGACTACGAACTACCCATCCTTGGCTTGTTCAATCATATGATTTCGTACGTCGAACTTCCAGGCGGCCGCGAATACTTCCTCGACGGCACGGCCGAATACCACTCCTACGGCGAGCTGCCCGGCGGCGACCAGGGCATCGACGCACTGGTCGTCTTCGCGGACCGCGCGGCGTTCGTCCGCACGCCGGTGTTATCCCTCGAAGATAACCGCATAAAAACCAGAACCACCTTCGTGCTCCAGCCGGGCGGCGACGCTCACGTACACCGCGCCGTGGAATACGGCGCCACCGACGCGCCGTACCAACGGGAACGTTTCCAGGTGGAGGCGAAGCGGAAAGCCATAATCGAGGAATATTGGAACGGCTTGTATCCGGGCACGAGGATCTTCAACGAGAAGTTCTCGGACATATCGAACCTCGCGGACCCCGTTCGTACCGAATACGACGCGGTGGTCAAACGGCTGTACGACCCGGACGCCGCGCGCGTCCACCTCGACGCCGTGGTCCACAAATCGAACTTGCTCGCCCGCTACGGAAAAAAAGCATCGCGGCGTTGGCCTTTAATACTTCGCGAAAATGAGAAAGCCTTCGCCGAGTTAACGTATATTATCCCCGAGGGATACGCGGTAGCGGCTTTGCCTTTGGCCAAAGAATTCCGTTCGCCCTTTGGAATCTTAGCCATCGACGTACGGACCGAAGGGAATCGGGTTTCGATTAAACAAGAATTCGAACTCTACGCCCAGCGAATCCGACCCGACGATTACGCCGCGTTTCGCGAGTTCTGTTTGAACGTGGACGATTGGGAGAGCGAGCCGATAATAATTCAAAAAGTACGGTGAACTTAACCGGGAAATAAAAAAGGCGGCCCCTTCGGGCCGCCTTTTACGTATGCGCGGGATTAATCGGTTAAATAATCAGGGAGGATGTACTGCGCGGGGTCAACGTGCGTCCCGCCGACGAGGACCTCATAGTGAAGGTGGGGGCCGGTGGCCCATCCCGTAGCGCCCACGTACGCGATGATGTCGCCCCGGCTCACCTGCTGGCCCTCGGCAACCGCTAAAACCGAACAGTGCCCGTAGCGCGTTTCGAAGCCGTAGCCGTGCTTAACGAATACGCAATAACCGTAACCGCCCTTCATCCCGGCGAACTTCACTACGCCGTCGGCGGGCGTTACTATAGGCGCGCCCGTCGGGATAGCGATATCAACGCCCTTATGGAATTGGACGCCGCCGAATATAGGGTTGCGCCGCCAACAGAACCCGGAACAGATATGGCCGGGGCACGGTTTTATAGCCGGAGTATGGTCGAAGATATGGCGGGTACGCGTTTGGGTCGTGATAATTTCGGTGAAGGATTCGTTTTGGAGTTGAGCCTGGCGAAGCGCCAGCTCAAGGTCGTCGACGTTCTTGTCGCGACCGAACTTTATCATTTGCGTGATATTCGTAAGAGGGCCGCCGACGCCCGCTTCCCTCACGTCGACCGGTATGGTCTCCAAGTCGTGTATCACCCGTAGCGAGTCGTCGAAACTCGCGAGTGCCGACAGTTCCCTTCGGAGGCTTTCCCGTTCGCGGGCGATTTCGCCGAAACGGGTATCGCGCGCGCCGGCCTGGTTTTTCAATTCGTCCAACCGGCCTGCGAGCTCTTTGCGGGAGGCATACTGGAGACTGATTACGAGGAAGCCGGCGGCGAACAGACACGACACGGCGGCGACGACGTAACACCTGAAGAGGGAAATGCGGAACGTACGATTCGCGCCCGTTCCGCTGGGCGCAAAGACGACCGAAACGTGCTTCTTGCGAAGCCGACGTATGTTTTCACGTATACGTGTAGATCTAGTCACAGCTGTTTTCTCTCAGGACCCTAATTTTAAACATTTCGCTACGTTTGTCAAGGAAAAAATGTCTCAAAGCGGTAAAAAACATGATTTTCGGGACTTATGGCTACCTATGGCGACAAATACATAATTTAACTCAACGCGGTTCTTTACGGCGAAGAAGCTTGAACCGCTTCTCTTTCAAACCTTATCGTCGCCCGGGTAGATGGGCGACATAGAGCGAAGATGCTTCGCCACCGCGGGTAGTACTTCCAGCACCGTGTCTATCTCTTCCGCGGTGTTATCCCGCCCGAGCGTGAACTGGAGCGAACCCTGCGCCACCGCGGGATCGAGGCCGCAGGCCAACAAAACGTGCGACGCCTTGAGCGCCCGCGACGAACAGGTCGAGCCACTCGACGTACATATCCCCTCCCGAACCAGGAAGAGTACCATCGCCTCACCTTCGACGTACTCCACGCATACGGACTCGTGCGTCGGCAGCCGCCGTTCGGGATGGCCGTTCAGGTGCAGGTGAGCGATGCGTTCGAACAAACCTTCGTGCAGCCGGTCGCGTAGGCCGCGCACGTACGCGGACCTCTCCTCCATATCTTCCTCGGCTATGCGCGCGGCCTCCCCCAGGCCCACGATGGCCGGGACGTCCTCGGTCCCCGCGCGGCGGCCGCCCTCCTGAATGCCGCCGTCGATCTGCGGCTGAACGCGAACCCCTTTCTTGAAATACAACGCGCCCGCGCCCTTGGGGCCGTAGAAACGGTGCCCCGATACCGACAACAAGTCGACGTCCAACTCTTTGACGTCCACCGGTATATGCCCCACCGCTTGAACCGCGTCGGCGTGGAACGCCGCGGCCGAGTTCTCCCGGACTACTTTCACCAACTCGGCTACCGGCTCAATCGTACCTATCTCGAGGTTGGCGAGGTTGACGCATACCAGCGTCGTATCGGCCCGCAACGCCGCTCCGAGGTCGGCGGCGTCGACGTTGCCGTAGCAATCGACCGGAACCGTCGTTACCTCCCAACCGAGTTTGGCCATACTCTGCGCCGCGTTCATCACCGATTGGTGCTCGAGCGCGGATACGACTATGTGCTTACCCTTCTTCTCCCGAGCGAACGCGACGCCCTTGACGGCGAGGTTATTCGCCTCGCTCCCCGAAGACGTGAATATTAGCTCGCGGCTCTCGCAACCGAGCAGCGAAGCCAGTTGCGCGCGGGCCCGCTCGAGCGCCTCGCGCGGCTTTTCTCCGAAAGGGTGCGTCGAAAGGGGGTTGCCGAAGTATTCGGCGAAGTACGGCTGCATTGCCTCGACGACGCGCGGGTCGGGCCGCGTCGTCGCCGCATTATCCAAATAAATTAGACCCATCAGTACCACCCCATCGCCGAGGCCGAAAAAACCCGGCGCTT
>CBFCYS010000050.1:0-16107 GCA_965602215.1 uncultured bacterium | reverse complement strand
ATTAGTGGGCCAATTAATTCTCTAAACAGGTTTATTAGACTAGAGTTTAAAAGGGCAGCCAAAGAACCGCCGTCTATGCCTTCGTGAGGTTTTACGTAATAAAGCCTTTGGTCGCACGCTATAGGCTTTTCGCTGAAAAAAGCCCTTAATTTGTCGTCGTATGCTTTTACGCAGAATACTTGGGATGTCTTAAAAGGTCGTATAGACCACCATCCCGGTTCGTAATGGCTAACCGACTTTACGTTTGGGTACGGGACGCCGTAAGCCGTCCTTTTTTTCTCGCCCTCTTCGATATATTTTAAAGCGCCGATATGCTTTTTCTTTTTAAGGATACTTTTTTCGTGCCTACATACGAAAACCAATAAATTTACGTCTTCCTCTTCGATTAATATGTTATCGCTATCCTTCGGTGACTTTAAAACCGGTATTAAATATTCCTCTTCTATCCCTTTTTCCGCCGCTTCCTCCCGGGTCAAATAGAAGAAGTCGTTTATCCCGGTTTTTATCCCGAAGTATATCTCGGCAAATTCCTTGAAGGGCTTCAATTTTTCGCCGAGGGCCTCTTTGATTTCAAAATATATATCCGGCGCGCGGAGGTACCGGCCCCACTTGACGGCCCGCCCCGCGGCCTCGATCTCTTCCCGGAGCTCGCGCTGGTTCCGGATACGGATACGGAAGTCGCCGTTCCGGAGCGTCTTTACGCCTGTCAACGTATTTACGAACCCGGTCCCCTCTTGCTTAGCGTATTCGTTCCCGGCGTGCTCGATTACGCCGACGCGGGCGTCTACGTTGGTCCAGCGCTCCCGTTGTTGCAGTTTCAGGTCTTGCGGGAAGATGTGTTTCAACGGCCGACGGACCTTGACGAACTTCGCGACGTGGTTATCGCGCTCGTGCCCGTCGTCGCAGCGCTCGAGGACCGTAAAGACCGTGTTGACGGCGGCCTGGTCGAACCACGGCTCGCACCGCGACTCAACCACCGCGACGAGTTTGAATTTTTCCAGAAAGAACTTCTGGAGCTCGTAGCCGTACGCGGTATCGAGCCAGGCGTTGGAGGTGACGATACCGAGCCGCCCGCCGGGCTTGAGGAAGGCCGCGGCGTGGAAGAACATGAACGCGTATATATCGGCCTGGCCCGAGAGGTGGACGGAGTAATCCGGCCAATCTTCGGCTATGTCGGCGTTTATCTTATCTTTATAACCTTTAACGCGTTTCTCTATAAGCTCTTGCCGGATAAAAGGGAAGTTACCTACGACGGCGTCGAATTGGGGTATGGGCACGTCGATCGTTTGCCCCGGTTCGGCCGGTCCCGTCGGGGGCGGGAACTTGAATACTTCCCCCCGGGTAATGTCGAAAAAATCCTTAGCTTCGACTCGCGGGAAGTTAGCCGTGTCCGTCAGTTCTTGCCGGAAAAGGTTGATCGTAGCTAACGCCGCGGCGAAATGCGCGATGTCGTTACCCCATAGGGACGCGAGTAATTCGCGGTGGTTGGTTTTCCCCTTTACCCATAAACGGTCGTACGCCCGGAGGAGGAAAGTCCCCGTACCGCACGTCGGGTCGAATACGTCGTCTCGGGATGTCTGGACGCAAAACCCGAGGATGAAGTCCACCAAATCTTCGCGCGTGAAATATTGGCCTAGCTGGTGTCTTTCCGGGTAGGGGATTAATTGTTCGAAAACCGCGCCGATAACGTCGTGGCCGAGCGCGTAAAAACTATATTCTTGAAGCTTCGATAATAGGTCGCTTATAGCCGGGACCGCGTTAGCGGGCCACGGGAGTTCGTCGATTAATTCATCTTCAAATACCGCGTACCAATCGATCGATTTGGCGCGGGCGAACCCTTCCCGGAGCGCGCGTTGCGCTTCGGCCGGCGCCACGTTAGGAAGCGTAAGTTCCGGCAACTCCGGCCTATGGCTCCGTACGGCCTCATAGAATATTATTTTACATAGCAGCCGATATACCGCTTGCCGGCTCGCCGGTTCTAATTCTTCTTCCGGTTTGGCTATACCTTGGCGCCGCGCCCAGGTGTAGAAGTTTTCCCGTAGGTTTTTATCTTCGCCGAGGCTTTTTCTTATTTCTTCGAAGAATAAAGGGAATAAACTATTCGCCGTATTACGTAAGAGGTGTACGAAGAACCTTTCATCGGGCGTTCTAGCGGTAAGGCGGCCGGTTTTATAAAGGAGCGTAAGGTCGTCGAGAAGCTCTAACGTCCGCCTTTTAAGCAGTTCTTTAAAAGCTTCTTCGTACCAGTTATCGGCGGTGGTTATCGCCCATAATGGCTCGTACGTTTTCGGAAGCGGGGCGTGAGCCCGGCCGCCGTTTTTAACCTCCCACAGCGCCGCCTCGCGCATATTCCACGTCAAGAAATATTTCAAACCTAACGCGTTCGATTTCTCCCGTGCCCGTTCTAATAATTCAGAATCGTATATCGACGTTTCCGGCGTTTTTAATTCCCAAATACAGAACGCTTGCTTCGCGGCTCGGTTAAGCCACAGTACTACGTCGGGGAAGCCGCGCGTTTCCCCTGTGATAGACGGGTCGGCGGTTACGCACTCAAAAGGATAAGCGCCTCCTTCGAGGTAGCCGTTTAGCCACGTCGTTACTTGGCTTCGGAATTCGTTTTCGGTGGCGCTTATATCGACCATTCTACGTTACACCACTACCTCGTAGTCGCAATACAGGCACCGGTACCGCTTTCCCTCGCCCAGCTCGCCGAAGAGCGACTCGGTCTTATCCAGTATCGGCGTGTAGAAGTTTTTCAAATATTTCTCCGAGGCCGTAACGCAGCGCGGGTTGGGGCAGGGAAGCGGGAGCTCCTCGCCGCGGACCTCTTTGTAGGGAATATCTTTGTCCACCAGGCCCAGCAAGGCCGCGATGAGCGCCATCCGCGCCGGCACGCCGTAGCGCATCTGCTCGAAGTAGCGCGCCCGGCGGTCGTCGTCCACCTCCGGCGGAATCTCGTCCACCCGCGGCAGCGGGTGCAGCACCAATGAGCCCTCCGGCATCCGCTCGACGATGTGCTTGTCCACCACGTACGAACCCTTGACCTTGAGGTAGTCGTCCGAGGAGAAGAAGCGCTCCTGCTGGATGCGCGTCACGTAGAGGACGTCGGCGCCGCGAGCCGCGGCCGCCAGGTCGTCCGTCTCCTCCACCGCCGTCCCCAGCTCCGCCCGGAGCCGCCGCGCGACGTGGGGCGGGAGCTCGAGCCCCTCCGGCGCCACGCACACCAGCTGCGGCTTGAACGGCGCCAGCGCCAGCGCCAGCGAGCTCGCCGTCCGGCCGTAGCGCAGGTCGCCCGCCAGCACCACGCTCAGGTTGTCGAGGCGGCCCAGCTCCCGCCTTATCGTCAACAGGTCCAGCAGCGTCTGCGTCGGGTGGAGGTGGCCGCCGTCGCCGGCGTTTATGACCGGGACTTCCGAGTAGAACGAGCAGGCCAGCGCCGCCCCCTCCGCCGGGTGGCGGATGGCGATGACGTCGGCGTACTTGTCGACCGTGCGGACCGTGTCGGCCAGCGACTCGCCCTTGGCGACGGAGGAGGCCGCGGCGTCGGCGAACCCCAGCGCCCGGCCGCCCAGCCGCTGCATCGCCGACTCGAACGACAGCCGCGTACGCGTCGACGGCTCGTAGAAGAGGGTGGCCAGGATCTTACCCGCGGCGACGTTCGTGCCCTCGCGCGCCAGCGGCACCATATCCTCGGCTACGTCCAGTAGCGCCGTCAGGCTCGGTTTGGAAAGCCGCGATATATCGACGAAATGTTTCATATCGACTTAGGCGTCCTCGGCCTTTTCAACCAGGAGGCCGTCCCGCACGACGGGCCGGCCGTCCACCAGCACCGCGTCCACGCGGCCGCGTACGGCCCACCCCTCGAACGGCGTGTTCTTCCCTTTGGAATAAAACGACGCCGCGCGTATCGTGTCTCGTGCTTCCGGGTCGAAGACGGTGACGTCGCCTCGGGCCCCCGGCGCCAGCGTCCCCCGTCCCTCCAGCTCGAGCCGCCGCGCCGGGTTGGCCGACATCAATTCTACCATACGCTCGAGCGGAATTACACCCGGAAGGACAAGGTAGGTATATATCAGCCGGAGCGCCGTCTCCAGGCCCACGACGCCAAAGGGCGCCCGGGCGAACTCCTTGTCCTTCTCGGCGGGGGTGTGGGGCGCGTGGTCGGTGGCGATGCAGTTCACGGTCCCGTCCGCGACGCCCGCCAGCATCGCCCGGCGGTCCTCGTCGTCCCGCAGCGGCGGGTTCATCTTGGCGTCGGCGTCGAACGACTCGGCCGCGTCGGCGGTCAACAATAGATAGTGCGGCGTCGTCTCGCAGGTAACGTCCAGTCCCCGGGCCTTGGCGCCGCGGATGTGCGCCAGCGAGGCGGCGGCGCTGACGTGCGCCACGTGGAGCTTGCCGCCCGCCTGCCGCAGCAGCGTGAGGTCCCGCGCGATCATCGTTTCCTCGGCCTCCGTCGGAATCCCGGCCAGGCCGGTCCGGCTCGAGACCGGCCCCTCCGTAACGTCGCCGCCCGCCGACAGCGCGTAGTCCTCCGAGTGGGCGATGAGGGGCAGGCCGAAGTCGGCGGCGTAGCGCAAGGCCGCGACCATCACGTCGCTCCTCACCACCGGCACGCCGTCGTCGGAGAGCGCGACCACGCCCGCCTCCTTCAGTCTTCCTATCTCCGACAGGCTGCCGTAACCCCGCAAGCCTTCGGTGACCGAGCCGACGGGGAAGACGTGGGCGAAGGCCGCGGCCTCGGCGCGCGAGTGCACGAACTCCACCACCATCGGGTTGTCCATCACCAGGAAGGTGTTGGCCTTGGCGCACACCGACGTGAAGCCGCCCATGACCGCGGCGCGCGTGCCGGAGGCGATGGTCTCCTTGTCCTCGCGGCCCGGCTCGCGGAGGTGGACGTGCATGTCGATGAGGCCGGGGAAGACGAGCTTGCCCGCGGCGTCGACGACCTCGGCGCCGGCAGGCGGCGACAGCTTCTCGCCGCGCGCGGCCACGAGGCCGCCCTCGAGTAATATATCCTCGTCGGCGCTGCCGCCCGCCGGGTCGACGATGCGGCCGCCGGTAATTAGAACGGCTCGTTGCTCAGGAGGCGTGGCCATTCCGTTGATTATACACTAATAGGCCGAACATTTCAAACGGCCGCCCCGTTTGGGGCTCGTTAAACGTAATAGGCGTAAGGTTAAAACTCGTACGGCTTCGCGACGTACGCGCGGATCTTGAGGTCGAAGAACTTGTTCGACGGGACGGCGCGAACGACCGCGGCGGTGTCGGCGCCGCGGCCTGTCCCCGCGACGCATACCACGTCTTCGGGTGGAACCAGGCCGGCGTCGGCCGCCATCATCGCTATTTCGGCGCAGACCTTTGTCCCCTCGCCCAGGACGCGCAGCGCCGACGCCACCAGCGTCTCCTGGTCGCCGCCCGTCTTGTCGCGGATGGCGCGGCCCAGGCTGCGGAAGACCATAGTGCCGGTGAGGACGCGCGTCCCCCCGGCCTCCAGCTCGGCGCGGAGCTCGGCGGGGAACTTCTGCCCGCCCTCCTCGCCGAAGCCGGTGTTGTGCGTTACGACGACTAGTTGGACGTCGCCGCCCTTGACGGCGGCGTGCGCCGCGCGGGCGGTGGTGCCGGTGGTCGAGGCCACGATGAGATGTTTGATTTTATGTTCGCCGCAGGCCTCGACCGCGGCCTTGACCGTAACCTCGGTGAACTCCGGGCCGCTGCCGTGGTGCAGTATCATTCCGTTCTCCTTTCGGCGGCGTCGCGGCCGGGCTCGAGCTCGAGCACGCGGATGACGCCGGTCTCTTCGAATTCGCGGTAGTCGCACAATAAGTAGGGCCGCGGCATGAATAGCGCGGCGAAGGCGGCGTTGCGCGGGCCGCGGTCGCGGGCGTAAATGATGCGGTTCTTCAGCGCGGCGTCGTTGGGAGGCGGGCCGCCGCACCGTTCCCGGGGCGCGACGAAGATTATCGCCTCTTTTACGGTCCACTCCTCGAGCGCCCACTCGAGCCGGCGCGTGGCCCAGGGGCGCTTGCCCTCCGGGAAGGCCCAGGAGTTGCGGTAGCCGGGCTCGAGCGCGACGACGTACGGGACCGTCGCGACGGCGACGGCGAGCAGTGCGGCCGCCGCGGCCGTGCCCCGCGCGAAACCCCATTTCTCTTTTAACCAACCGGGGAGCAGCGTCAGGCCCAGGCCGCCGCCCAGCAGCGCCGCCGGGAGCGCGCCGTAGTAGAAGCGCGCGCCGTAGTGGATGCCCCCGGCGTACGGCAAGACGTAGAGCAGCAACGTCGCCGCCGCCACCGCGTACGCCAAACGAGCCGGGCGCGGTAATTTTTTCAGGAAGAGGGGAACCAGCGCCGGCGCCAGCGATATCAGCGGCCAACCCATAAGGTCCGTCGCGAAGACCCACAAGCGCCGCGTCGTGAAGTACGCCAGGTGCGGCGAGATGCCGAAGCGCGCGTGCAGCGCGTGCGAACGCGGGAACGTGGACGCCGCGCCGCTCGTGGCGTAGTTGTAATACAAGAGCGGCGCCGCGGCCAGGGCGACGCCCAGTACGAAGTAGGAGAGCGCGTACCCGCTCGTTCTCTTGCGCGCCACGTCGTAGAACAGCAGCGCTACCGCGGGCAAAGCGGCGAAGGCCGCGTAGTCGCGGACGGCGAAGGCGACGACCAGCAGCGCGCCGGCGACGGCCATAAGCGACGGCCTTCCCCGCTCGCGAGCCGCGTCGAAGGCCCACAGGAAGAGCACCAGGAACAGCAGGAACGCGGGCTCGGCGAAGAGCGACGCGTTGTTGAAGGTCGCGAACGGCGAGGCCGCGTACAGCAGCACGCCCGCCAGCGCGGCGTCCGCGCCTACGACGCGCCGGCCGTAGCCGTAAAGCGCGAGGGCGGTGAAGAACGCTATGACGGGGTTGACGAGCCACGGCCTCCCGAGCGCGGTCCCGGCGGCGAGCAAGAGCGGCCACGCCGGCATGAACGTCGTGAACCACTTGCCGTCGCGCAAACCCTCGTTGGGCCCCACCAGGAAGTTGGCCGAGCGGCCCTCGTCGGCGACGTACGCGTCGGTGGCCGGCGCCGCCGCGGCCAGGCGGCCGGCGGCGAAGATGCGGGCCCCAAATTCGTACTCACGCTCCTCCCAGGTGTGGCCCTCGCCCCCCAGCGAGAAGCCGGCGAAGCAGGCCGCGGCCACCGCCGCCGCCACGCCCAACGTCCCCGCCACCCACCAATCGCCCAGCTCGCGGCGGCAGTACGCGGCGAACCGCAGCGCCGCGCGGCCCAGCGGCGCGGCGGCCGGCGCGAAGCACAGCGCCCCCGCCAGCAGCCACGCGTACCGGAATACCCACGACGGCGGCGCCGGCGTTTGCCCGGGCGAGGCCAGGATGAAGCCGAGGCCCCGCCCCCCGTCGCATACGCCGAAAACGTCGGCGACGTACGGCGCGTGGCTGAGCGCGAAGACGGCGACGAAGGCCGCGCCCCACAAGTATAATTTTAAGTTTTTACGGTTCACGAGTGCAGAGGTTCGCGGCTAGTCGAAGCGGTCGCCGACGGCCAGCCGCCGGCCGAGGGCGAAGGCGTGCGCCGTCATCTCGCCCCGGCCCGCCGGTTTCACCCGGGTGAGCTTGAGCGCTCCCTCGCCGCAGGCCGCGACGACGCCGGCCTCGTCCACCGCCGTAATCGTCCCGGGCGCCGCGTCGGCCGGCCCTTCGGCCGACTCCGCCCCCAGGATTTGCACCAGCTCGCCGGCCAGCGACGCCCGCGCCGGCGCGTCGGGGTAGAGGCCGCGCACCAGCCGCTCAAGGCCGGCCGCCGGTTCCGACCAATCGAGCGCGCGGACGTCGGCGGTTATCTTCGGCCTGTAAAGTATTTTCGCTTCGTTCGGGTCCTGGGGCGTCGGTCGTATTTCACCCCGAGATAAACCGCGGAGGGTATCCAGCACGACGCGCGCGCCGAGCTGCGCCAGCTTCTCGGCCAGCGAGCCGGCCGTCTCGTCGGGGGCCACGGCGAGCCTCTCTTGCAGCAGGACGTCGCCGGCGTCCAACTCTTCGGCGAGGCGGATGGTCGTAACGCCCGTCTCGGCGCACCCCTCGATGATGGCCCAGTTTACGGGCGCCGGGCCGCGGAGCTCGGGCAAAAGCGACGGGTGGAGGTTTACCGCGCCGTATTTCACCAGGCCGTCGGGTTGCGGCTCGCGCAGCCACGCCGGGACGAAGAAGGCCGACGCCACGACGACGACCGCGTCCGCGGTTACGTCCACCTCGCTCGAGGCGGCGTCGTACGCGCGCGCGAGCTTCTCCAACTGCACCACCGGCAGCCCCTTATCCCGCGCCCACTCGTACACCGGCGGGTATACGGGTTTCAGGCCCCGGCCGCCGGGGCGCTCGGCCTTGGTTATGACCTGCGCTATTTCGAAGTCCGGCGCCTCGTGCAGCGCGTCGAAGGTGGGCAGCGCGAACGCCGGCGTCCCTACGGCTATCACGCGCATCTCAGTGGCCGCCCCCCTTCCCGAAGAGGATGGGTATGGTCTTGCGGAATATCCGCGCGTCCATCGCGAGCGTGTGATTGGCGATGTAGTAGAAGTCGAACTCCAGGCTCTCGCGGATGGCGCGGTCGGCGCGGCCCGCTATCTGCCACAGGCCGGTGATGCCGGGCTTGGCGCTCAGGCGGAAGTTTTGCCAGGGCTCGTACTCCGCGGCCTCGCGCGCCATCTCCGGCCGCGGCCCCACCAGGCTCATCTGGCCCTTGACGACGTTGATGAGCTGCGCGGTCTCGTCCAGGCCGAGCTTGCGCAGCAACCGCCCCACGCGCGTAACGCGGATGTCTTCGCGGCCGGGGGGCGACTGCTGGTACTTGGGCACGGAGGCGAACATGGTCCGGAACTTGTACATATTGAATTCGCGGCGGCCTCGCGTGACGCGCTTCTGGCGGAATATTATGGGCCCGCGAGAGTCGAGCTTGACGGCGACGAACATCGGCAGCCAGACGGGCGTTAGAATTACGATGAACGCCGCGGCCACGAGCTTGTCCATAAGCCACTTCGTCAGACCGCGCAGCGGGCCCCGGCCGACGCCCCCGAACGGCACGAACTCCCGCCCCGCTATCGCGACGGTGCTGGCGACCGGCGCGAGCTCGGCCAGGATATCCGCGGCGACGTACGCCGGCGCGCCCGCCTCCCACGCCGCGGCCACCGCCTCCAGCGCGCCTTCCCTGGAGGGCGCTTCGGCCACCACGACGGCGACGTCTTCTTCGCGCGGCAGCAGCTCGCGCAACCCCCGGGCGTCGGCGGCGAAGTCGAGCAAAGAGAGCGGCGCGGCGCCTTTCTCGACGTCGCGGGCCAGGCTGCGGGCCTCCTCGCCCGTACCGATAATTATTACGGATTCGTTCACACTCAAACGCGGCGAATTAACGCCGTCGGCCTTTCGCCGGATTATAAGCGCCCCGGCGGCGTGGCGCAAGGGTAATGTAGGCCGGGCCGATATTTCCCTTGTCTGGGGCGGCCTCTTACCCTATATTATGGATAAGCAACGGTCGATAAGGGCGATAATTTTCCGACGGGAGAGTGCGACGTGGAGTACCTGGCGGCGACGTTGGCGGTAACGCTGACGACCATAGCGAGCCTGATTCTGATATGGTTCCTGGACCGGTTCGAGAAGGACCCGGTATGGCTTTTGGCGCTGGTCTTTTTATGGGGCGCGGTGCCGGCGATAATTATCTCGCTGGTGTTCGAGATGATCGTCGGCATGCCGCTCCCGTACCTGTTGGACGCCTGGACGGCGGACGTCTTCATGAGCTCCATAGTGGCGCCGATCGTGGAGGAGTCCGCGAAGGCCATAGCGCTGCTGCTCGTCTTCTTCGCGCTGCGCCACCACCTCGACGACATCCTGGACGGCATCATCTACGGCGCGCTGGTGGGCGTGGGCTTCGCCTGGGTCGAGGATATATTTTACCTCTTCGGCGCCGCGTCGGAGGGGGGCGTCGAGGCCATGGGGTTCGTCTTCGTGCTGCGGGTATTCGTCTTCGGCCTGAATCACGCCTTCTTCACCGCGCTCACCGGCCTGGGCTTCGGCATCGCGAAGGTGGTCCGAAGTTGTTGGCTGGGCGGCCTGGCGGTGCTCTTCTTCTTCGCCGCCGCGGTGGGGGCGCATTTCCTGCACAACGCGTTGGTGAGCGTGGGAGGCGAGGCCGGCGTCCTGGTGTCGTTCCTGGTGCACTGGGGCGGCGTGTTGGGCCTGCTGCTGGTCGTGATCGTCGTGTGGTTCGCCGAGTGGCACTGGATAAAAAAAGAGTTGCGCGCGGAGGTCGTTTCGGGGACCATCGGCGAGCGCGACTATCGCCAGGTCTCGAAGTGGTTCGGCCGGGTGGGGTGGGAGCTTCGGTTCCTGGTCGCCTTCGACCTGGGCGGCTACCTGCACGTCCGGCGGATGTACAACCGCCTCGTCAAACTGGCCTTCATGAAACGCAGTTACGCCCGCCGGCCCAAGGAGAGCACCGAGCGCCGCATCGCCGAGCTGCGCGAGCGCATCGTCCGCGACCGGCTTTAGAAGCGGCGAGAATTTAACTAAGGTAAAATTTCAACGAGAGGAGCGACGCGTATGCCGGTGATAACGGTGGAAGGGCCGGTAATTCCGGTTGAGAAGAAACGGAACCTCGTCCGGGGCCTTACGGAGGCGGCCGCGGCCGCGTACGGAGGTATCCCGACGGGTGCTATTACCATTTTAATCCACGAGATCGAGGGTGACAACGTGGGCGTGGGCGGCGAGCTGCTCACCGAACGGGGTGCAAAGGGCGCGAGCCAAAGCGGCGCAGGCCAGAAGGGCGCAAGCCAGAAGACCGCAGGCCAGAGCGGCGCCGGCCAGAAGAGCGGTTAGGCCTCGGGGCGGGGCTTCCTCCCTCGGCCGCGTGAAGGTGTTGTTCAAATAAGAGGAGAAAAATGAAAAAGAGAATCGGTATAATGGGCGCTTTGTGTAGCGTCGTATTACTCGCGGCGTGCGCCGAATCGCCGACGGAAACCCCCAAGGCCGAGTCGGCATGGGTCTACGAGGGCCAGTGGGGCAGCCGCGGCTCGGGCAACGGCGAGTTCATCAACCCCTTCGGCGTCGCCGTAGCCCCGGGCGGAAACGTTTACGTCGTAGACACAGACAACGACCGCGTCCAATACTTCACGCGGACCGGCTCGTTTCTGGGTAAGTGGGGTAAAAACGGTGATGGCAACGGCCAATTCCTATACCCCGAAGGCGCGGCAATCGCGCCCAACGGGAACGTCTACGTGAGCGATTGGGGTAACGACCGGGTGCAGTACTTCGCCGCGACCGGCTCGTTCCTCGGCAAGTGGGGCTCGTACGGGACCGGCAACGGCCAATTCGAAGAGCCCACTGGCGTCGCCGTTGCCCCAAACGGCAACGTGTACGTTGGTGACACGGAAAACGACCGCGTACAGTACTTCACGTCGACGGGGAGCTTCCTCGGCAAGTGGGGGTGCGACGACCCGAGGGGCCTCGACTTTGCGGTCGACGGCACCGTTTACGTCGCCGATAATGATAACTCCCGCGTCCAATACTTCACCGCAACCGGTTCCTTCCTGGGTAAATGGGGCTCGCCCGGTACGGGCGACGGCCAATTCGGCGAACCTTCTGACGTCGGCGTCGCGCCGGACGGTACCGTATTCGTAGCCGACCCCGACAACGACCGCGTCCAATACTTCACCGCAACCGGTTCCTTCCTGGGCAAATGGGGCTCGCCGGGCTCCGGCAACGGCGAATTCAATGGCCCTTATTACTTAGCTATGTCCCCCGACGGTAAGCGCGTCTCCGTAGCCGACCAAATGAATAACCGCGTCCAGTATTTCAAAAGGAGGGACTAGGCCGTCGCGCCCGCCTCCCTCGGCCGCGTGAAGGCGTTGTTCCGTTAACAAGGGGCTTAAGCCCCTTGTCCCAGAAAGGCCCCGCGCGGCCCCTTTTTTATTTGACATAAGCTTACTGAAATAGTAATTTATGCCGGGGTTGGCGTCGTTCGACTAACGGCCTGACGGCGTAGATAAAATGGTACATATCCCGGGGAAAGATATCGGCTTCTGGACGGCGTTCGTCGCCGGCATATTTATCCTGCTGCACCTGCCCTCCTGCAACGAGCACTGGGCCTACCGCCTCCGGCCCTTTTCACGCTATTTGAAGAAGTACCATAACCTGACGTTGTCGCTGGCGACGTTGTTCGCCTTCGTACACGTCGTGTTGTCGTTGGTGGGTCTAATTACGGGGGTATGGATATAATGGCATTGTACAGGTGCGACGTGTGCAACGTCTTCGAGTACGACGAGCGGCGCGGGAACTCGCTCACCAACGTCAAGCCGGGGACGAAGGCCGAGGATATCCCGGACGATTGGCAGTGTCCCATCTGCCGGTCCGATAAGACGCACCTGAAGCCGGTCCCGGAACCGGTGAAAGAGCCTCGCCCCCCCGAAGCGGCGGACGTGGAGAGCTACCTCGGCGAGTGGCGACGCGAGGGCGACGAGACCGAGAGGTACATGGACGACGTCCACCTCATGTCGCGCACCGGCGAACCCATACTCGCGCCCATGCGAACGCAAAAGGAAGTCGTATCGTGGGACGACATTTACATAAAGGGGGCTCAGCTCGCCAGGTTGCCGTTGAACGCGGACGAGGCCGTAAACACCCGCACCGTCATCGGCCCCGGCGCCGTGTACCCGCTCGAGATAGATATCCCGGCCTACGTGACGCACATGTCGTTCGGCGCGCTGTCGCGGGAGGTCAAGGTCGCGCTGGCCAGGGGGAGCGCCGCGGCCGGGACGGCCATGTGCTCGGGCGAGGGCGGCATCCTGGAGGAGGCGCGGGCCGCGGCGTACAAGTACATCTTCGAGTACGTCCCCAACGAGTACAGCGTCACCGACGAGAACCTCCAGGCCGTCGACGCCGTCGAGATCAAGATAGGCCAGTCGGCCAAGCCGGGGATGGGCGCCCACCTGCCGGCCGAGAAGGTGACCGGGGAAATAGCCGCGGTGCGCGGCTTTCCGGAGGGCACCGACATCGTCAGCCCGGCCCGGTTCAGGGATATTGAGAACAAAGATGATCTCAAGAAGAAAGTCGCCTGGCTGCGCGAGAAGTCGGGCGGCAAACCCATCGGGGTCAAATTGGCCGCCGGGAACGTCGAGGCCGACCTGGAGGTCGCGCTCCACGCCGAACCCGACTTCGTAACGATAGACGGGAGGCCGGGCGCTACCGCCGCGGCCCCCAAGTTCGTCAAGGACGCGACGTCGGTGCCGACGATATTCGCGCTGGCCCGGGCCCGCAAGTTCCTCGACGAGAAGGGCGTAAAGGGCGTATCGCTGGTCATTACGGGGGGGTTGAGGACGTCGGCCGACTTCGCCAAAGCGCTGGCGCTGGGCGCGGACGCCGTCGCCGTCGGCACCGCGGCCCTCATGGCCTGCGCCTGCCAGCAGTACCGCCTGTGCGACACCGGCAAGTGCCCGGTGGGCGTGACGACGCACGACCCGGAGCTGACCTCCCGGCTCAAGGCGGACGTCTCCGCGGTCAAGCTGGCGAACTTCCTGCGGGTCTCGGCCGCGGAGCTGCGCGACTTCGCGCGGCTGACGGGCAACGACGACGTCCACAAGCTCGCCGTCGCGGACCTGTGCACCGCCAATTCGGAGATATCCGACTATACCGACGTCGAGCACGTCTAGGCGTGACCATATATAGGGGTCGAACCGCATTCTTAACTCCAACGTTAGGAGGTCCTCGCTATGGAAGGCGAAATGACGCCCGAGGAGATGGAGAAGAAGAAGCAGATGGTGCTGTCGATGTGCACCTGCAAGGCGTGCCCGAGCTGGGTGGAGTGCGACGAGGCCGGCGGCTACTGTTTCCCGCCCATCGGCAAGAGCGCGTGCATCACCGAGGAGAAGGGCTGCATTTGCGGCGGCTGCCCGGTCTACGCGCAGATGGACCTCAAGAACGGCTACTACTGCACCAAGGGCTCGGAGAAGGAACAGGCGGGGATGTAAGTTCTTTGGCCTTAAGGCCGTCTGGTAGGGGCGACTGGCCAATCGCCCCTACTGTTCCCCGTAGGGGCCGGCCTTCGCGTCGGCCCGGATGTCGTTGCGCCGGGTGAACGCGGCGTTGTAGGCCCCCGGCCGCTGATATACCCCGGCATGAACGCCGAGGCCTCGGCGCATGTAGGGGCCGACCTTCAGGTCGGCGCATCTTCGTTCCGGTAGAGGTGACGGTTATGTAGGGGCGACCGGCCGGTCGCCCCTTACATCCCCTCTGGGGGCAGGGCAAGGGGCTTAAGCCCCTTGTCCCCGCGATATACGTAGGGGCCGGCCTTCGCGTCGGCCCGTTATTGTTTAATTCTGTAAAATAGCTTGCTATAATCAGAGAGTAAGAGGTAATATTTACAAGGTTAGGGGAGATAGAGATGAAGCGATTGATGATTTTCGTCGTTGCGCTTTCGGCCGTGGCGGCCGGCGCGGCGTTAGGCCGGATCGCCGACGCCCTCGTGGCCGCACCGAACGTTTTGTTTTACGCGGCGGCGATTATATGGTAACGTAGCTCTTGCGACGTTTGGGCGCGGAGGAATCCCCTGCGATGAAGGACGATAAGAGGACCAAGGCGGAGCTTGTCGAGGAACTAGCCGCGGCGCGCGGCCGGCTCCGCGAGTTGGAGATCTTGGCGGTCGCGGCCAGGCGGGCGGGGGAGGGGCCGGGGGAATCGGAGGAGAAATTCCGCAACGTCGTCGAGTCGTCGCCGATGGGCATTCACATGTACGAACTGGCCCCGGACGGACGGCTTATTTTCATAGGCGGCAACCCCGCGGCCGAGAAGATCCTCGGCGTCGACAATTCGCAATTTATCGGTAAGACGCTCGAGGAGGCGTTTCCTCCCCTCGCCGGGACCGAGGTGCCGGAGCGGTACCGGCTCGCCGCCGCCGGTGGCGAGCTCTGGCACGCCGAACAGATCGTATACGAAGACGAGCGTATCAAGGGCGCTTTCGACGTCACCGCCTTCCAAACGTCGCCCGGGAGGATGGCGGCGATGTTCCTGGACGTCACCGAGCGCAAACGCGCCGAGGAGGCGCTGCGGGAATCGGAGGAGAAATACAGCAACCTGTTCCACCGTTCCAGGGACGCCATCATCATCCACGATTTGGAGGGGGCCGTGCTGGATTCCAACGAGCAGGCCGCGGCCCTGTTCGGATATACGCGGGAGGAGATCGCCTCCCTCAGCGTCGAGGACCTCCATCCGCCGGAGGCGCTCGCGGCCTCGCGCGAGGCGTTCGGCCGGATATCGCGCGAGGGGCGCGTCCGGTTCGAGATCGATTTCCAAAAGAAGGACGGCTCGGTTTTCCCGGCCGAGGTGTCGTCGAGTTTATTCGAGATTGCGGGTAAGAAGGTTATCCAGGGCATCCCGCGCGACATTACCGAGCGCAGGCGGGCGTACGAGAGATTGCAGCAGAGCCTGTACGGCACGATCAAGGCCATATCCAAAATCGTAGAGGAGCGCGACCCCTATACCTCCGGCCACCAGTCGCGCGTCGCCGCGCTGGCTCGGGCCATCGCCCGCGAGATGGGCCTGTCCGAGGACCGGGTGGAGGGAATCTTCGTGGCCGCCTCCGCGCACGACATCGGCAAGATCTCCATCCCGGCGGGGATACTCAGCAAGCCGGGCGAGCTGACCGAGATGGAGTTGAATATTATTAAGGCCCATACCCGGATCGGTTACGAAATCCTGAAGAACGTCGAGTTCCCCTGGCCCGTGACCGAGGTAGTCCTCCAGCACCACGAGCACCTGGACGGTTCCGGGTATCCGGCCGGCCTGCGTGGCGACGATATCCTACTCGAAGCGCGGATTTTGTGCGTTGCGGACGTGGTCGAGGCCATGTCCTCGCACCGGCCGTACCGTCCCCACCTGGGCGAGGGAAAGGGGTTCGAGGAGATAACGCGGTATCGGGGCGTCCGGTACGACGCCGACGCGGTTGACGCCTGCCTGAAATTATTCCGCGAGAAGACCTTCCGGTTCGAATAGGTTTCGGCGGCCGCGGCGCCGAAGTAGCGGGGCCGCGTGAAGGCGCTATTTAAGTAGAGGCGACCGGCCGGTCGCCCTGGCCGGAC
>CBFCYS010000049.1:0-16393 GCA_965602215.1 uncultured bacterium | reverse complement strand
GCCCGGAGTTCGGCTATAAGAACCTGGCCGTATTCTATCGTTCGTGCACGTACGATTGTCTATTCTGCCAGAACAGCCACTTCCGGCAAAAATACCTCGACGGCGCCACCGCCGCGGCCGACCTCGCGGCGGCGGTAGACGATAAGACGGCCTGCGTCTGCTACTTCGGCGGCGACCCGGCCTCGCAACTCGAGCACTCACTTGTCACGTCGCGCCTGGCGCTCCGAGAAGCGAATAAAGCGGGTCGGATATTGCGGATATGCTGGGAGACGAACGGCTCCGCGTCGGCGCGCGGCACCCTTCAGATGATGGAACTGGCGCTCGCGAGCGGCGGCTGCGTCAAGGTCGACGTCAAGGCCGCGGACGAAAACTTGCACGTCGCGCTTACGGGGGTGTCCAACAAGCAAGCGTGGGAAAACCTGGCGCGCCTGGCGGAATACGTTCCTCGGCGGCCCTCTCCCCCGCCCCTCGTCGCCAGCACCCTCCTCGTGCCGGGGTACGTGGACGAAGACGAGGTACGCGTTATAGCGGGTCGCCTTGCCGCGTTGAACGACGATATCCCCTACAGTCTGCTCGCGTTCTACCCCTCCCACCACATGCGTGACTTGCCGACGACGTCGCGGCCACATGCCGAGCGGTGTTACCGGGCGGCCGTGGACGCCGGCCTGAAACGGGTACGGCTGGCCAACGTTCACCTCCTGACCCCGGGCGACTACGCTTAACAAACGCCGCGGCCTTCTCGGCGACCGACAACATATGAACGAAAAAACCGGCTCCCCATCGGGGAGCCGGTTCGATACTTGCTTTCGGGCAACGGCGATAACGCCGCGCCGCCTATTTTATATTATTAACGGGTACGCGCTCGCCGGTTAAGCCGGGAGGAGTCTTTTTACCCCGGTTCAGACTACGGCGCTCGAGTATTTTAAGCAGGTCGCCCTTCCGGCGCAGCCATTTCTTTACCAGGCGGTGGCCGTAGTACGTCGTAACGGCGGCGAACCAATGGAACCGCCGGACTTCTTGTAAGACGCGCCGCAAGGAATAAAATTCGCGCGTGGCTTTAATCAAACCCATTTGCAGCTCGAGCGGCGTCATACGCACCGGCTCGATAACCGCGTGATGGCCGTCGTAGAGCGCCCAATCGTGGCTGAATACGCGCCCCTCTTCCTCGAGGCGGCTGTAGAGGCTCGTCCCCGGTATGGGCGTCAGTGCCAGGAATTGGACGGAATCGATATTATGGTCCTTGGCGAAGGCCACGGTGTGGGCGGCGGCATCCGGGCCGTCCCCGTCTCCCCCCAGCATAAACATACCGTGGATCCAGATGCCATGCTTATGCAGCGTCTCGATGCAGCGTACGATGTCGTCGCGGGTTTGGCCTTTGCGGTACGCGGCCAGGGTCTCGTCGTTCACGGATTCGAACCCGATCGCCACGCGTTCGCATCCGGCCCGTTTCATCAACCGCACGAGCTCTTCGTCCCGGCCTACGTCTACGCCTGCTTGCGCCATAGAGCGCGGCGCGCTTTTAAGTCTGGCAAAACCCTCGAGCACCTCCCGTACGTATCGACCGTTCTCCGTAAAATTATCGTCTACGATGAACATCTCGCGTTGGCTTACCCGCCGCACTTCTTCGATCACGTCTTCCGCCGCCCGGCGCCTGACTTTATGGCCGAACAGCGGCGTAACGGCGCAGAAATCGCAATGGCGCGGGCAACCCCGGCTCGTCGAGATGGGATACACTCTCATCCGCCGCGAGCCCTTCATTAGCGAGAAATCGGGCCAGGGAAGGTCCTCCAATTTTTGAACCGGCGGCCACAACGGCTCATGGACCGTTTCTCCGTCCACGCGGTACGACAGGTTCCTAATACCTACCGGCGAGGCGCCGGCCTCCAGCGCTTCTACGAGTTCGACCGCCGCGCCCTCCCCCTCGCCCCGGACGACGTAGTCGCCGTACCGCAACGCCTCGTCGGGGCAATAGGTGGCGTGCGGGCCGCCGATGACCACCGGGACCTTGGCCAACCTTAAAGTCCGCGCCAACCTGTAACCGGCGGGCGCCGTAGAGGTCGTTATCGAAATACCCACCAGGTCCGAGCGTAGGACGTCGTAAAAATCGCGCGCCGTACGCTTCGCGACAGTATCGCAATAAAAGTTGACGTCGTGGCCGCGTCGCGCCAAAATTGTCCCGATTAACGGGAGTCCTAACCTCGGTTGGGGGAACTTCGAATAGATATGAAAATCGGCGGGTTCGGGTTCAATCAAAGATATCTTCATTCAGGATTCCTTCCAAACGTAAAAAGGTATAAAAACACCCGGCGCAGACGCTCGCCCACGCGGGGGCGTGTTTTTGGCTGGGGAGGGAGGATTCGAACCCCCGCTTACGGAACCAGAATCCGCCGTCCTACCCCTAGACGACTCCCCAATTGTCCGTATAAGAATAAACTATTTAATTCCGCCCGTCAAGGTAAAACTCTATTTCACACTCTACGGCGTCGTTCCGTTTCAAACAAAGCCGCGGCGATAGCCGCCGCCAACGCGGCCAAACCCAGGCCGAATAGCGGCCAGGGATACGAATACGGCCGCGCGCCGCTCACGCACGGCCCGACGTTCCAGAAAAACGTCGCGAGCATTAAGGCCGCGCTCACCCCCGCGACGCCCCACTGCCAAAGCCTGGTCCGAACGTCGCCGCGCCTTATTATACCGTACGCGCCGACGGCAACAAAACAAACCGCGACCAATGCCGGCGCGAGAACCGGCGCCGACCACGGGACCGGTATCAGGAAAAGTACGTCCCACGTGAAAAGCGACGGCGGCCAACCCAGGAGCGTCTTCAGGCCGACGTAGTAAAAGATGTCCCACAGGCCGAAGCAGTATAAAAACCGCGCGAGCTTTAAAAGGGCCCGGCCGCCGGGCGCCAGCGCCGCCGCGGCCAGCATCGCGAGCGTCGCGGCCTCGCGGCCTATTTCGGTCCCGAGGATTAAAGGGGGAATCGGCTCGAGCGGAAAACTAAAACCCCCGGCGTACGCTATCGTCCGGAGGTAAACGACTACGGCGCCTTCCAGGTACCCGAACGCGACGCCGAAGACGGCGAGCCAGAGGAGTTCGCGGCCGAATGCGGAATTCGTATTCATACCGCGGGAGAACGCTACCCTAAGGAAGCCGCCCCCCATAGGTTCTCTTACCGCTTATAAACCGACGTGGCCTTCATCAACCGCTTAACGACCCGCTCCTGCCCCATCAGCGCCGCCATCTCGAAGAGAGAGGGGCCGGTCGTCCTTCCCGACAGCGCGGCCCGTATGGCGTGGATAATTTTACCGGCGCTTATACCTTTTTCCTCGGCGACTCCCCGGACCCTCTCTTCCAAAGCCTCCGCCGTGAAATCCGGCAGCGCGGCGCAAAGCTCCGCTACGTCGCGCAACATATCCGCGCCGCCCGGGAGTTTCAGCAAGTTCTTAGTAGCGCGGTCGTCATAATCGACTTCTTCCGTGAAGAAAAATTCGACGAGGTCCGGGGCTTCACCGAGCGTTTTCACCTTGTCGTGTTCGAGCGCCAGCGCCGCCCGGGCGAGGGCCGCGCGTTCGTCGTCCTCCTCCCCAACCAACCCCGCCGACTCGAGCCAGGGCCGCGCCCGCTCGAACAACTCCTCCGCCGAGAGTTTCCGTAAATAGACGCCGTTCATCCATTTGAGTTTGTCGACGTCGAACACGGCTCCCTTTTTGACCACGCGCTCGAGCGAGAAAACCTTCTTGAGCTCTTTCAACGCAAAAAGCTCCCGCTCTTCGTCGTACGACCAGCCGAGCAACGCGAGGAAATTGACGAACGCTTCGGGCAGGTACCCCTCCTCTTTATATTCTAAAACGGCCTTCGCGCCGTGCCGCTTCGATAGCCTGCTCTTGTCCGGCCCGAGGAGAAGGGGCACGTGGGCGAACGTCGCCGGCTCGAAGCCGAGCGCGCGGGAGACGGCTATTTGGCGCGGCGTGTTCGATATGTGGTCCTCGCCCCTTATGACGTGGCTTATCGCCATCGTCGCGTCGTCTACGGCGCATACGAAATTGTACGTGGGCGAGCCGTCCGGCCGCGCTATTACGAAATCGTCCAGGGCCGCGGCCTTGATCTCGACGCGGCCTCGAATGAGGTCTTCGAACGCCAGATCGGCTTCTTGGTCCAGCCGAAAGCGTAGGCAGGGTTTGAGACCCTGCTGGGCCAGCCGCTCGCGCTCCGCCGGCGATAGGTCGGCGCAGCGGCCGTCGTAGCGCGGCGCCTCGCCCGCGGCCCGCATCCGCTCCCGCCGCTCGTCCAGCTCCTCCGGCGTACAGAAGCACTCGTACGCGCCGCCGCTCTCCCGGAGTTTATCCAGATATTCGTCGTAGACGGCGCGCCGTTCCGACTGGCGGTAGGGGCCGTACTTGCCGCCCACCTCGGGCCCCTCATCCCACTCCAGGCCCAGCCAGGTGAGCGCGTCGATTATGGAATCGTAATACTCTTCGCTGGAACGGGCGGCGTCCGTATCCTCGAGCCTCAATAAAAAAGCGCCCTTATGGCGCCGCGCGAAGAGGTAGTTGAAAAGCGCAGTGCGAGCGCCGCCGACGTGGAGGTGTCCAGTCGGCGCGGGCGCGAAACGGACCCGGACAGGTTTCTTCGACATAAGGCTACTCGCTAATGCACCGGCCAGGCGTCGCCGTAGAGATCAGCCCACGCCCGATCCATCAACACAAGGAAGGTCAATATACCCGTCGTTACCGCCTCGACGGTGGCGTCTCCCTCGTCCTTGTAGGAACGGGCGACGGCCGCGACGATACTCCTCAGGTCGGGCCGGTGTAACTCGACGAAGTCCATAAGTTCGTCGAGGCGGGAGCCCAAATCATCGAGCCCCTCGACGTAAGCGAGCAGCCTTTCGACGTCTTCCGCCTCGAGGGCCGGCAGCATTTTCGATATGCCCGTGAACTCAGCCATAATACGCCGCATACTTTAACATAAAAAAAGGAGGCTCTACCTTTTTTTCGCAGCTCCGCCCGAAATATTATATACTTAATATGCTTGACGCCCCGTATTCACTCGTATCGAGAAGGCCATGACGCAACCGCGATGAAATTATTCTTGCGTAAAAGTTGGCACATGCTGGGAGCGGCGCTCCCGGCTTTATACTACTTCGGCGTCATCTCGAAATCGTGTACGTTGGCCGTCGTAGGCGCGATAATCGCAGTCGCCGTCGCCATGGAGATTCTCCGTTTCACGAGCAGCCGGGCCGCCCGGGTGTTCGGCGCCGTCTTCGGTATTATTATGCGCGACGCGGAGTACCGCCGGGTGAACGCGACCATACCGTTCCTGGTTAGCACCTTCCTGGCCGTTTTAATATTCCCGAAGGCGATCGCCTGCGTCTCCCTCTTCTACCTGGCGTTCGGCGACGTAGCCGCAGCTTTGGTCGGCGGCGCGGTGGGCCGCATCCGCCTTACGGCCGGGAAGACGCTGGAGGGAACCCTCGCTTGCTTCGGCGCATGTCTGGCTATCGGCCTACTCTTCCTGGACTGGCGGTTGGCGGCGGCCGGCGCGGCGGCGGCGGCGGCGGCGGAACTACTGAGCCGCGACTGGGCCGACAACTTCTCGATGCCCGTCGCGGCCGGCGTTGTAATGTGGTCGATAAGCTACCTCGCCGGTATAAACCTTCCCGCGTAAACATCCGGAGGAGAGAAGATGAAGGTAGAGGTATTCGGGCCCGGATGCCCGCGCTGCGAACAGACCTTCCGCGTTATAATAAACGCCGCCGCGGAACTCGAGCTGGCCGCCGACATCCAATACGTCACCGACGTCGTTATCATGGCGGAACGCGGCATAATGATTACGCCCGCCGTCGTCGTCGACGGCGAGTTGGTGTTAAAAGGCCGTGTCCCATCGCCGGCCGAAGCCAAAAGAATCCTCCGCGAGGGCGGCAAGTAGCGCCGCGGCGTATCGACGTAAAAAAGGGCGGCCCGAAGGCCGCCCTTCCTATTCGGCGTACTTAACGCGTGTTTATATTGGTTAAACTACGCTACGGTTCGGGGCTCAGTTAAACAAACCCTTAATCCGGCCTACGGACGCGGGCTCGACGCTGACCTCGCTCCACGTCGCCATGCCGGCCTGGTACACCGCCTTGGTCCCGAGGTTCTGAACCCAGACGACGAAGTGGAGGTTGTTCCGGTTCCAGGCGCCGCCCAGTTGCCCGTTAACGGTGACTTGCTTGGTCTCGTTGTTATTGATGGCGAACGCCGTCCCGCCGGCGTTGGGGTACATCTTACGGAGGACGTGGTGATAGAGGCGACTGCTATGACTCAGGTTTTGTTCCGTCAGCGCCACGTGGAAGCGTAGGCCCGAACTCGGCATCGTGCCTTGTCTTTTAATGGTAGCCTTAACGGTGAAATTATCGTTCGAAGTCGTTATCTTCAGCTTTATCTCGAGCGGGCTGGCGACGTTCTTACGCTGGTTGAAAATGGCCGGCCACGTCGGATAAGGTTGACCGGTCACGGTGCCGTCGAAGGCGGCCGTGGGCGTAACGGTTATGCCGTAATACGCGCAACGGGCGTCGGCGTCGGCGACGGCGAAGGGGTCCAGGCCGCCCCACGTCGGGTGGTACTCCACCGCGACGAACCTGCCGGGATTATTCGTGTAAATTTGATGAAGCTGCGCTTCCGCAGCCGGGCACGTCGCTCAAGAGGTGGAGGTAACGAGTTCGCCCAGAACCACCCGCGTGAAGGCCGATGCCGATACGGCGCCGGCAAAACAAATTATAAATATCGCTAACTTCTTCATCGTACCCCTCCTTGGCGTTATGGTTAGCTACGTGACCAATATAATAATAATCCCCGGCGAGTATTGCAAGAGGAAATCACGAATACGGGCGCCGCGTGCGTCCCCTCGTTTGTTTTACCTTGATTTCGCGAAACCGTTCCCATATAATTGCGCGTTTACCGTTTTTAGGAGGTTCCTATGCACGCCATAGTGTGTATAAAACAGGTTCCCGATACCCAAGAACTCCAGGTGGACTTCGGCGCCGGCGTTATCAAACGCGAAGGCGTCCCGCTAATCGTCAATCCCTTCGACGAGTTCGCCATCGAAGAGGCCGTACGCTTGAAGGAAAAACACGACGGCAAGGTGACCGCGGTAACGACGGGGCCCGCCTCCGCCGACGAAGCGCTACGTACGGCGCTGGCTATGGGCTGCGACGGGGCAGTTCACTTATTGGATGGAGCATTCGAAGGCGGCGATACGTGGGCGACGGCGACCGTACTGGCGAAGGCGATCGAAAAGGTCGGCGCGTTCGACGTCCTCTTCTTCGGCAAAGCGACCTTCGACGGCGACACCGGCCAGATAGCGCCCCGCGTCGCGGCGCTGCTCGAGCTCCCTATGCTCAATTTCGTCGCCAAAATCGAAGAGATCGACTTCGACGCCAAGACGGTCACGGTGGAGCGGCTGCTGGAGACGGGCCGCGAAGTGGTTCGCGCGCCGCTGCCGGCCGCCATTTCCGTGGTAAAAGAAATCAACGAGCCTCGCTACCCTTCGCTTCTGGGGATAAGGAAAGCCAAGAAGGTCGAAGTCCCGACGTGGGACGCCGCGGCGCTGGGCCTCGACGCGGGCAGCGTCGGCCCGGCCGGCTCGCTAGCGAAGATGGAACGTCTGTACCAACCTCCGGCGCGCCCGGGCGGCGAGATAGTGCCCGGCGAACCCGCCGACGCCGCTAAAACCGTAACCGAAAAACTTATCGACCAGGGAATTATATAGTCGAGGACGAAGCCATGGCCGACGAGAACAAAGGGATTTTGGTATATATCGAACGCCGACGCGACGGCGCCATAACGCCCATGGGCGCGGAACTCCTCGGCAAAGGCCGCGAGCTGGCCGATAAACTGGGCGGCGAACTCGCCGCGGCCTTGTTCGGCCCGGGCGCGGGCGACGCCGCTGCCGAGCTCTTCCCGATGGGCGCGGATAAGGTTTACGTCGTCGAACACGATATGTTGAAGGAATTCAGGCCGCGGCCTTACGCCAAAGCGCTCGCGCAACTGGCGCAAGAGGCGAAACCGGCCGCGCTGCTAGCCGGCGCGACGACGCAGGGCCGGGACCTCGCCGGCGCCGCGGCGACGTACTTGAAGACGGGCCTGACGGCGGATTGCGTCGCGCTGGAAGTAGACGACGCCGGCCTTTTGAAGCAGACGCGCGTGAGCTGCGGCGGCCGCGTAATGAGCGACTGGGTAACGGCCGAAGCCCGGCCCCAGTTCGCGACGGTCCGCCCTAAAATTATGAAACCGCTCGAGCTCGACGCCGGTCGCAGGGGCGAGACGGTCGCCTTCAACGCCGACCTGACGGCCGACGACGACGTCGGCGAAGTCGTATCGTTTCTGGAAGCTACGGAAACGGTAAACCTGGGCGAGGCCGATATAATCGTTTCCGGCGGCCGGGGCCTGGGTAACCCCGAGGGTTTTGGGATAATAAACGAACTCGCCGAAACGCTCGGCGCCGCGGTAGGAGCGTCGCGCGCCGCAGTGGACGCCGGGTGGATCGAATATGCACGTCAAGTAGGTCAAACGGGCCGGACCGTTAGCCCGAAACTATACGTCGCGTGCGGCATCTCCGGCGCGGTCCAACACCTCGCCGGGATGGGCACCGCCGACGTGATAGTCGCCATAAACAAAGACGAGGAAGCGCCCATATTCAAGATCGCGACGTACGGCATCGTCGGGGACCTGTACGAAGTCGTACCGGTCCTAATCGAAGAAATCAAGAATCGACGTAGTTAACGAATACGGTTAGGAGATAATAACGACATTGGACTTATTCACAGCCAAAACGAAGTGCCTTCTTGTACAACCTAAATTCTCTTGCCACAGCTTCTGGAACTATACCGACGTGTGCAAGATCGCGGGGGCAAAATACCCGGCGCCGCCGTTGGGACTCTTGACCGTCGCGGCGCTGTTACCCGCTTCCTGGAAAATAAAATTGGTCGACGAAAACGTCGAGAAGCTAACGGACGACCACCTCGCCTGGGCCGACGTCGTGATGACCGGCGGAATGTTGCCGCAGCAAGAGGGCGTATTACGCCTCCTCCAACGCGCCCACGCTCGGGGCAAACCGGTGGCGGTGGGCGGACCGGACCCCACTTCCCAGCCCGAGGTTTATAAAGAAGCCGATTATCTGGTATTGGGGGAAGGCGAAGTTACGATCCCGCTCTTCCTGGCCGACGTAAAACACGGCGCCCGCGCGGGGGTGTACGAGGCGGACGAGAAAGCCGACATGACCCTCGCCGTAGTCCCCCGCTTCGACCTCATCAAGTTTTCCCATTATATGCACGTCGGCGTGCAGTTTTCGCGGGGGTGCCCCTATAACTGCGAATTCTGCGACGTTATCGAACTCTTCGGCCGGGAGCCCCGTACGAAAACCGCCGACCAGGTCCTCCGTGAGCTCCAATACCTGTATGACTTGGGCTTTCGCGGCCACGTCGACTTCGTCGACGACAACTTAATCGGCAACCGCAAAGACGTGGTCGCCGTTTTGAGGGCGATGCGGGATTGGCAGGAGGAGCGGCGCTACCCCTTCTTTTTTAGCACCGAGGCCTCGCTCAACCTGGCGAAAGATGAAGCGCTCCTCACGCTCATGCAAGACAACGACTTCCGTTACGTCTTCATCGGCATCGAGACGCCGGAAGAACGCATCCTGGATAAAACATCCAAACACCTCGCCGTCGACGTCTCCGTGGCGGAGGCTATTAAAACCATCTCCTCCTACGGTATGATCGTAAACGGCGGCTTCATTATCGGCTTCGACAACGAGGACGAATATACGGCCCGGAACCTGATAACCTGCATTCAAGACACCGGAATATGTATGGCGATGGTCGGTACCCTCTACGCCCTGCCCAACACGCAACTGACGCGGCGGCTGGAACGCGAAGGCCGGCTATTGTCGAACGGCAGCACGCTGGTGGACGCCGGCCGCGACGTCGACCAAACGTCCAGCGGCCTTAACTTCGTACCCTCCCGGCCGTGCCTTGATATCCTGCGGGACTACGTCCAAATACTGGAACATATCTACACGCCGAAGAACTACTACGCGCGAGTCGCGCGAACCGGCGTAAACCTCCGCTCCCGGAATAAATACCGCCCCTCCTTCCGGGCCAAATTGAAAATGCTGTGGGCTTTCATAAAAACGAGCTCGCGCGTCAGCGTAAAACCGAGCGTAGCGTTCTTCTATTGGATAACCTTCTTCCGGTTCCTCTTCTTTTCGCCGCGGTCCCTCGTCGCTACGGTAAGCCTGACGGCAATGTATATTCATTTCTCCAAACAGTCTCAATATATAATCGACGATATTAAAAAACGGATCGCCGACCTGGGAACGGTCGGCGCGATTACGCCGGAGCGCGCGGCGTACGCGGCCGACGCGCCTAAGGCCTAATTACGCTTACCCTTATAACCCCACCGGGAAAGTCGACATGCCTTGATTCCCTAATCGGACAATGTTATAATTACCGGCCGGTTGAAAGGCCGGTTTTATTAAAGCAACGAATGTGAACAGTTTTACTATAATGGCGGCCAAGAGGTTTGCTCGTGATTCGTCTTACCGGGACTCGGGAAAGTAGCGCCGATATAAAGCGGATGGAAGGACATCTCGGCCACCCGCTGAGTCAATGCTACCAGTGCGGCAAGTGCTCTGCCGGCTGCCCCGCCGCGTACACGATGGACGAGCCGCCCAACCGCGTTATACGTCTCCTCCAACTTGGCCTGTACGACCGCGCGCTCGCGCAGAACTCCTACTGGGTGTGCTCGAGCTGCGAGACCTGCACGGCGCGCTGCCCCCGCAACGTCGAAATCAAAGAGATAATGGAACTGCTCCGCCACGACGCGTTCCGCCGGGGCGTAACGTCCGGCCAGGGCGCCGTCGTCGCTTTCCATAAAGCTTTCCTAAAAACGGTGAAGTTGTTCGGCCGCCTGTATGAGCCGGGCCTTATCATGCTCAACAACCTCTTTAGCGGCCACTTCTTCAAAGACTTCACCTCCGCCCCCGGTATGGTCTTCAAGGGAAAAATAAAACTCTTCCCCGGCCGCGGCGCGGACAACGCCGCCGTACGCCGTATCTTTAAGTACAGCCGCGAGGAGGCGCCGCGCGGTGAAGTTTAGTTACTACCCCGGTTGCACCCTTCACTCGACGGCGGTGGAATACGACCTGTCGACTCGAGCCGTCTGCCGAACGCTGGGCATCGAGCTCGTGGACATCCCGGGATGGGCGTGCTGCGGCGCGACGTCCGCCCACTCCGTTAACGAGCTCCTCGCCTACGCGCTACCGGCCCACACCATAACCAGCGCGACGGAGGACGCCGTCGCCGCCCCGTGCGCCGCCTGCTATAATCGCCTGCGCTACACGGACGTGAACCTGCGCGAAGACGCGCACCTCCGCGCCGAGGTCGAGAAAGCGCTGGGGCGGCCGTACCGCGCCGGCGTCGCCGTCCGCCACCTGTTGGACATAATCGCCAACGACGTACCCCAAGAGGATATAAAAGCTAAGCTCGCCGGTACGCTCGGCGGCGTCAAAGTGGTTTGCTACTACGGCTGCCTGCTCACGCGGCCCAAGGACGTCGCGGCCTTCGACGACATGGAAGAGCCGCGCGCGATGGACCGCCTAATGGAGCTGTGCGGCGCCGAGGTGTTGGATTGGCCCCGCCGCGTCGTATGCTGCGGCGCCGCGTTCTCGCTGTCGCGGACCGACGTCGTGTACCACATGACGGGCAAGATCCTCGCGTCGGCGCTGAAGGCCGGGGCCGACGCCGTCGTCGTCGCGTGCCCGATGTGCCAATCCAACCTCGACCTGCGGCAGCCGGCCATCCTGAAGAAGCTCGGCCTGGAAGGCCGCGTTCCCGCCGTCTATTTTACCCAACTAATGGGTTTGTGTATGGGGTACTCGAGCGAAGAGCTCGGCTTCGGTAAAATCATGGTAGACACGTCGGCTTTAATTGAAAAGATAACCGGCGGCCGCGCCCAAGCAGCGCCCGCCGAGGGATAATGGCCCGCGTAGGCGTATTCATCTGTTGGTGCGGCGCTAATATCGCCTCCACGGTCGACATGGAAAAGGTCACCGAGGCGGCGGCCAAGCTCCCCCACGTCGTCTACGCCACCAATTACAAATATATGTGCTCGGACCCCGGCCAGAAGACTATTCTGGACGCGGCGCGCGAGCACAAGTTGGACGGCATCGTCGTCGCCGCCTGCTCGCCCCGGATGCACGAGCCCACGTTCCGCGCCGTCGCCGCCGAGGCCGGCGTCAACCCCTACCGCATGCAGATGGCCAACATCCGCGAGCAGTGCTCGTGGGTGCATACGGACGTCGACGAAGCGACGGCCAAGGCCATAGACGCCGTACGCATGATGGTGGCGCGGGTGGCGCAGAGCGACGCGCTCGAACCCATCGAGGTCCCCGTGACCAAGCGCGCGCTGGTCATCGGCGGCGGCATCGCCGGCATCCAGGCCGCGCTCGACGTCGCGGACGGCGGCGTCGAAACCATCCTGGTCGAGCGGACGCCCTCCATCGGCGGCAAGATGGCGGGGCTGGACGAGACCTTCCCCACCCTCGACTGCTCGCAGTGCATCCTCACCCCCAAGATGGTGGACGCGGCGCGCAGCGAGCTTATTAAACTCTACACCTACTGCGAAGTGGAAAAGGTCGACGGCGCCGTCGGCAACTTCAAGGTCACCATCCGCAAGAAGGCCACGTACGTAAACCACGAACTCTGCAACGGCTGCGGCGACTGCTGGTACAAGTGCCCCTACAAGAAAATACCGAGCGAGTTCGACTTCGGCGTCGGCAACCGCAGCGCCATCTACGTCCCGTTCCCCCAGGCGGTCCCGAACAAGCCGGTCATCGACCGCGAGAATTGCGTCTTTTTCAAAACCGGTAAGTGCCGCGCCTGCGAGAAGTTCTGTTTGCGCGGGGCCATCGACTTCGAGCAAGAAGACGAGTTCGAAGAGGTGGAAGTCGGCGCCATAATCGTCGCGACCGGCTACGACCTCCTCGACCACACGCAGATGGGCGAATTCCGGTACGGCGCCATCCCGGACGTCATAAACGGCCTGCAGTTCGAGCGTATGTCGTCGGCCAGCGGCCCGACCGAGGGCAAGATCGTGCGCCCTTCGAACGGCGAGGAGCCGAAGGTGGTCGTCTTCGTCCACTGCGTCGGCTCGCGCGACGAAAACTACAAAGAGTATTGCTCGAAGATATGCTGCATGTACAACGCCAAGCACGCCATTATCCTCAAGCACCGCATCCACGACGCCCAGGCGTATCTTTTCTATATCGACGTGCGCGCGGCCGGCAAGGGGTACGAGGAATTCTGGAAGCGGGCGTGCGTAGAGGAGGGCGCGGAGTATTTACGCGGCCGCGTCTCCCGCGTCTACGACGAGGGCGGAAAAGTAATCGTCGAGGGCGAGGACACGCTCTCGGGCGAACAGGTTGAGGTGGTCGCCGACCTGGTCGTCCTGGCCACGGCCGTAGTGCCGGCCAAGGGCACCGTGGAACTCGCGCGCATCCTCGGCGTCTCCACCGATAAGGACGGCTTCTTCAACGAGGCCCATCCCAAGCTCCGGCCGGTGGAAACCGCGACCGGCGGCGTCTTCCTGGCGGGATGCTGCCAGGCGCCCAAAGACATCCCGGAATCGGTGGCGCAGGGTTCGGCCGCGGCGGCCAAAGTATTGGGCCTGCTCTCCAAAGACGTCATCACCCGCGAGCCCACGGTCGCCGTCGTGGACCCGTTCATATGCACCGGCTGCTGGAACTGCGTCAACGTTTGCCCCTTCGGCGCGCCGGAGAAATCCGAAATTACGATGACTGTCGACGGCAAGAAAGTGACGCGGCCGGTCTCGAAGATAAACGAGGCCAAATGCGAGGGCTGCGGCCTGTGCGTCGCGACGTGCCCCGGCAACTGCATCGACCAACACGGCTTCAGCGACGACCAGGTCTACGCCGAAATCGGCGGCTACCTGGACCGAATACGGGCGGCGAAGAACAGTGGCTGAGGAAGAACAACAAAAAGCACTCGAGAAGGCGCCGCCGTGGGAGCCGAACATCGTCGGCTTCCTGTGCAACTGGTGCTCGTACGCCGGCGCGGACCTGGCGGGGACAAGCCGCATCCCGTATCCGTGCGACGTTCGCATCATACGGGTGCCGTGCTCGGGGCGCGTCGACCCCCTTATGATACTCCGCGCCTTCCGCGAGGGCGCCGACGGCGTCCTAGTCTCGGGCTGCCACCCGGGCGACTGCCACTACATCGAGGGCAACTACTACGCGCGGCGTAAGATAATAGCGCTGAAAAAATTGCTCGACCACGTCGGCATCGACCCGCGCCGCTTCCGCGTCTCCTGGGTATCGGCGTCGGAAGGCCGCAAGTGGGCCGACGTCGTCGGGGCCGTGACGAAAGAACTGCTCGAGGTCGGCCCGTTCCGCTACGAAGAGGATGGCGACGATTAGAGAAGAACTCCAGGCCGCGGTCAAGAAGCTGTTCGACGACGATATGATCGACTACTTCGTCGGATACGTGGAGGACTACGGCCACACGTTCCCGGCTATCCTGACCAAGGACTCCGAGCTGAGCCGCCTCACCTTCGACCGCAAGTCGTACAACAACCTCGCGAACTTCCTGCCGGAGCTGCGCGGCTTCCGCGTCGGCCTGATATGCAAACAGTGCGAAATCCGCACGCTCAACGTCCTGGCCGCGGAGGAACAGCTCGAGCGGGACAACCTCGTAGTCGTCGGCGTCCCCTGCCCGGCGATGATCGACCCCCGGAAGCTACCGGAGGGCAAGGCCGACCCGGCCTCGCTGGACGAATCCCATTGGCAGGAGAAATGCCGCCGCTGCATCGAGCGGAACACCCCCTCCGCGGACGTCTTCGTCGGCGAGCGCGTCAGTACGCCCACCCCTGCCGAGGGTTGGCCTTTGCTCGAAGAAGTCGAGGCGATGTCGGCCGAGGAACGGCTCGGCTGGTGGCGCCGCCAGATGGCGCTCTGCATACGCTGCTACGCTTGCCGGCTGGCGTGCCCGCTTTGTTACTGCCACCAGTGCTTCGTGGAAGACAACAAACCGCAATGGCTCGATAAATCCGTCGCGCCGGAGAACAACCTCCATTACCATATCATCCGGGCGATACACCTCGCCGGGCGCTGCATAGAGTGCGGGGAGTGCTCTCGGGTGTGCCCGGTGGGAATCCCGGTCGACGTCTTAAACAACGTTCTCTCGCGCGACTTCGCCGAGCGCTTCGGCTACGTCGCCGGCGAAACCGCCGAAACCCAACCGGCGCTCACGCAATACGAGCGCGACGATAAGGAAGACTTCATCCTGTAAGCCTATGGCCGTCGAGTATTACAGATTGGACAAAGGCCGCGTCGCCGAGCTATTCGAGCGAGCCCGGGCCGACTACGACGTCGTCGCGAAGACCCGCGACGCCAACGGCAACCTAGCGTACGGCCGCCCCGCCGCCTTCGACGACGTCGCTTTCGTAGAAGAGCAGCCGCCGATGTCGGCCAAGGCGTTCGCGCTCCCCCAGAACGAAACGCTGGTCCGGTACGAGCGCGACGGCGACAAAATCCGCGCCGAAGGGCCCGAGGTAGAAGCGCGCGACGTCCTACTCTTCGGCGTCAATATGTGCGACGCCGCCGCGTTCGATATCATCGACCGCGTCTTCGAATGGGACTACCTCGACGACCCGTACCTGGGGCGCCGCGCCCGGACGACGCTGCTGGCGCTCGCGTGCTCGGCCTTGCAGCCGGACTGCTTCTGCGACCGGATATCGTACGCCGAGGACGGCGTCGACGCCGTCGCCTACCCGCTCGACGGTTATTACCTCGTTAAGGTCCAGACCGAGAAAGGCCGCAAGCTGGTCGAACGCTGCGGAGACCTCTTCGGCGCTGAAGACGGCGACGCGGAAGCCGCGATAAAGGCTTTCCGAGAAAACGCGGGAACCGCGAAGAAGGAACCGCTGCTCGAGAGCGCTCGCGCCGGCCTTGAGAAGTCCTTCGAGCACGACGACTGGGAGATACTGGCGAGCACCTGCATCGGCTGCGGGATCTGTACGTACTCCTGCCCCACTTGCCACTGCTTCGACATCCAGGACGAGGGCGGCAGCGTCGCCGGCCGCCGCCTGCGTACGTGGGACCACTGCACGGGGAGGACCTTCACCGCCATGCCGGCGCACCAGCCCCGCGACCGCCAATACAAACGCTACCGGCAGCGGTTGCTACATAAATTCTGGTATTACCCGGAGCGGTTCGGGCCGCTCCTCTGCACCGGCTGCGGCCGCTGCATAACGTACTGCCCGGTAAAGATAAACATTAAAGAACTGGTCGAATATTTCGGCGGGCTCATTAATACGCCGCCGGGCGGCGAGCGCCATGGGAAATA
>CBFCYS010000048.1:0-16426 GCA_965602215.1 uncultured bacterium | reverse complement strand
AGGTGCCGACTACGCTTTTCGTCTTGGGCCCTTTCGGCCGTACGTCGGCGGTGGCGCCGCGATCGCCCGGGAGTCCGCGGAAGCTCGTGGCCGTACCGCAATCGATTGGTACGGCGGCCTTTACGCCGAGGGGGCGCGCGTTATTTCCTCGGCGGCAATTTGGCCGTAGAAGCGGGGCCCCGTTACACGCTCCTCTTCGACGAGCCGGTCGTGGCGTACGACGACTTCAACGTCCGCGGTTTCGTCCGGTCCGAGCACCGGAGCCAGTTAATAGAGCTGCTAATAGGTATCAACTACTACTTCTAAAGAATTACTTTCGCCCGGAATAGAAGCGGCCCGCAAGGGCCGCTTTTTCTTCAAACGGCGTTGCGAGGAAAAACCGCTAAACATTGCTCATTCGGGCGGTTAGGGTGGGCGATGTTAATTAATTTATTTAAAAAAGGCTTGACAAACGAATATTGCGTCTCTATACTGTTATGCAGGGAAACGGGCCCATAGCTCAGTTGGCTAGAGCCACCGGCTCATAACCGGTCGGTCCCAGGTTCGAATCCTGGTGGGCCCACAACTCAACCGCGCCCGAGCGGCCGTACCTGTGAGGTGAGGATGCGCTCGGTAACAAGTATTGTCGTCTTTATCGCCGCCGCGCTCGCGGCCTTCGCGCAAGAGCCTCCCACCCCGGCTCCGCCTGCGCCTGCGCCCGCCGCGCCGGCTAAAGTCAAGGATTACCCCGCTTTCGACGCCGGCACCCGCGTTGAGTTCTACGCCGAACAGAATAAATACCGCGCCTACCTCGCCAACCCAGCCGACTTCACCCTTTTCGACCGGACCTTCCTTGCGGGCGACGTCGGCGGCGACCTGAGCTTCGGCGGTTTCAACTACAAGAAGAACGAGGGGACCTCCGGCCCCGGCCCCACGCAGCCCGACGAGAAGGCGGGCCTCGACGTCGGCTACACCGCGGGCCTGGGCGGCATGGCGTTGGGGGCGTATCGCTTCGGGCCGTGGGTGGCGGGCGGCTCATTCGAGTACAACCGCGACGCGGCATCGGTGGGGTACAACGGCGCCAGTGTAACGCTCGAGCCGTTCTTCACCACGGACGACGGCTGGATAGACGTCGACGTCGTGAGCCGGCGGTACGGCATCACGGCCGTGGCCGCCGGGGCGTTCGAGCCCCACGTGGTCGGCGTCTCGTTCTCGTTTATGCCCGAGAGGTTGGAGGGCGAATACGATTTCGAATACTTGCCCGGAGCCGGCGAAGGCGGCATACACGAATTTGAGAACGCGTGGGGCCGCCGCGAGCTCAAAGAGTACCGCGTTAAGGGCGGGTACTCGCTCAAGCCGGGCGGCGCGTACGACGTCGGCGGCGCCGTCGGCGTGCGGATTCTACGCAGCGCGCTCGATTGGCGCGGCGAGAGCGTCGCTGAGGAACCCTCGGGCATCATGAGCGAAGGCGCCACCGGCAACGTCACCCTGAAAGGGACGGGCGTCACGATAGAGGGCGCCGGCCGGTATAAACTCCTGGATAACCTGCGCGTGGGCGGGATGCTCGAGCTGCAATTCATACCGGGCATAACCGTCGACCGGCGCGGCGAACGCTGGGACCTCGTCGGCCCGTTCGGCGAGCGCACCACGGAGGATTACCGCATGGCGGACGCGGGCGAACGGCACATCAGATTCGGCGGCGGCCTCGCCTTCTATCCGGACGAGAAAACCACGTTGGCCTTCGACTACGGTTACGACCGTTTGAATATCTCGGCCGACGTCTACGACGACGACAGCGTCGAAGTCGACGACCTCAAGCTCTCCGCTTACCACACGTTCACGCGGCTCGGCGTCGAGCGCTGGGTAATAGACAACCTGGCGGGTAAAATCGGGTGGGAACAAAACCTCTTCGGTTACCCGCGCAACGTTTTCTTCGGCGGTTTGACGTATAAATTCGACGACGATTGGTTGATAAATTACGATTATCGAGGCAACCAGCTGACGGCGAACAACCTATCGCTATTCGTGCCCTTCGAAGACGTCGTTAAACCGGCCAGTCACCGGTTTACGGTAACGCGGTACTTTTAGGGCGCGACGGGGGTCATCGGCGATGAAGGAGTTGTTATGAAAAGAATAGCCTTGATAACGGCGCTCGCGGCCGTACTACTGGCGGCCTGCGGCGACGACGAGGGTCCGGTGGGTACCCGCGGCGTCCACTATTGGGACATCGCGTGGTCGTCGCCGGACACGGTTCTAACGGACATAGAGATGCTGGGCGAGAAATCGGGCTGGGCTTGCGGTTACCGGTATAACGAGATGACCGGGGCGTACGACGGCCTAATCTTCCGCTACGACGGCACGAGTTGGGCGGTAGCGCTGTTCCTTGCGGGGGAACTGGGGGCCAAGCTAACGGCCATCGATTTCCAGGGCGAAAAGAACGGCTGGGCCATCGGCAGCCGCGAAGGCGGGAGCGAAGTCGGCGCGGCGGTCTTCCGCTACGACGGCGAAGTGTGGGGCGAAGTTAGTACCGAAGGCCTTAACGGCGGGACTTTGACACTCCTGGCCGTTACGGGGGATAACGACGTCTGGGCCTCCGACGGCATCAACGCGTTCCACTTCGACGGCGGTTGGTGGGCGCAGTACCCCCTCTCCACGGGCGGCCCGGTAGATAAATGGGTCTTCCCCAACGCCGAGGCCGGCTGGGCGGTGTGCTACGATAGCGGCTACTGCTACGCCTGGGTACCGGCGGCGGGAAGTTGGATACTCGAGCCGCACCCCCTATACGACGTCACCTCGTTCTATTTCAAACCGGACGGCTCGGGCTTCTACGCGGATTACGTGAACATCCCGCCGGTAACGGAACGTACGAACATCTACCGCCGCTTACCCGGCGAACAACCGAGTTACGAACGGGTATACGCCACCGACCAGCGGCGCCGCCTTACGGCTTGCGATTTCCTGGCGCCGGACTACTTCTTCTTCGCGGGGCCGAACGCGGCCTTCGAGATCAAGGGCGACGACGTGAACGTGTTGGGGTACGTGCCCTCGAGCGAGCTCGGCGTCGTACGCGCCATAAGCATCGCGGCGGAACGCGACGTTTGGGGCGTAATGGGGAAAAACCTCGACAGCGGGCCGTCGTTCATCGTCCACAAGAAATAGTAGCGCGACTTACTCCCGCACAAAAGGCCGGCGCTCCACGCGCCGGCCTTCAACGTTACGCCGCCGAACAGCCCCGATTTTACTCGCCCCTCAAAAGCTCGTCGTAAATCGCTCTCGCTCGCGCCGCGTCGTCCGCGCCGTATATCAGGGCGCGGCCGTCGCGGAATATCACCGCCGAGAAGTCGGCGTCCGCTACCCAGATGAGGTCGCCCCTCTTCTTGACAACGCGGCCGCGCGCCAGACGCTCGGCGACTTCCCCCCAATCGGGCGCCGCGCCGCCGCCGAACACCTCGAACGCGTCGCCGCCGCAACACCGGCTTACGTACGCCGCGACGGTCCGGCCAAGGAATTCGAACTCCCTTCGGCGACAGACCGGGCAGTCGGCGGCGCGCGCTACGTCCACGGTGGTAACGTAGCCCGGCTCGGCGACGCGGCTCAGCCGTCCCGCCACGGCCGCGCCCTCCCCCCGCAGGAGGGCGAACGTCAGCCCCGCGCCCAAGGCCGCGGTCGCGGCGACGACCGCCGGCGATACGCCTACCCGGGTGCACGCGCCGGCGTCGTCCGGCGCCGCGGGCGGCTCCAGGACGCAACGCAGGCACGGCCCCGCCGCCGGAACGACGGCCATAACGGCGCCGCGGTCGGCCTCGGCACCCTGGTAGACCAGCGGTACGCCGGCCTTCACGGCCACGTCGTTGAGCAAAAAACGCAACCGGAAATTGTCGGAGCCGTCCACCAAAACGTCCAGGCCGTCGGCGAGGCCGGAGATATTATCCGCGTTGACGAAAGCGACCACGGCCTCGGCCCGGACGTCGCCGTTTATCTCGGCGATGCGGCGCGCGGCCGCCTCCGCCTTGGGTACGAGCTCCGCGGCGTCGCGCTCGATGTAGAGTTGGGTTCGGTGCAGGTCCGGCACCTCGACGACGTCGCGGTCGATTAAGCGAAGGTAGCCGACGCCCGCGCGCGCCAGTATCTGCGCGTGGGCCGCGCCGGTGCCGCCGACGCCGAAGACGCCCACCCGGGCCGCGCGTACGCGGCCTTGCCCCTCCTTGCCCCACAGGATTTCCTGGTAGCGGTACTTCTCCGCCGGGCGGGTCATAGCTAATGCGTTCCCCGTACGAGGTGCCGCAGGAACCGGCGGCCCGAACGCCACGTCCGCTTCAGCTCCGCGGGCCGCGTCAGAACCTGCGCGAACTTACGCACCAGGTAGCCGGGCGACAGATAGAATTCGCGCCGGGCGCGGTCGCAGAACGCGACCAGCTCCGCCGCCGGCAGGTCCGGACGGTCGACGACGCAATTGTGCTGGCCCTCCGGCGTAAGCCAATCGGCGAAGCAGCTCGCGCTGAGGTAGCCGTGCTTCTCGGCCCAGCGGTAGAGCGCGGTCCCCGGATAGGCCATCACCGGGAAGAACTGCGCCGTGTCCGGCTTAAGCTTCCCCGCGAAGGCCAGCGTCGCCTCCATCGTCTCGCGCGTCTCACCCGGGTTGCCCACCATAAAGCAGCCGTGGAGCATCACGCCGGCGGAAGCCGCGTCGGCGAAGAACCGCTCGATGCGCGCCCGGTCGATGCTCTTTTTCATGCCGCCCAGCATCTCGTCGCTGCCGCTCTCCACCCCCACGCACAACAGGCGACAGCCGGCGCGCTTCATAATCTTCAGCGTCTCGAGGTCGAGGTCGCAGCGGGCGTTCGCGCTCCATTTGAGCTTCAGGTCGGCCGCGGTCACCGCCTCGCACAGCTCCCGCGTACGCCCGTGGTCGATGGAGAACGTGTCGTCCTCGAACATGACCTCGCGGACGTCGGGCCACGTCCGGCGGATGAAGCGCAACTCCTCCACCACGGCCGATACGGCACGCGGGCGATAGGAGTGGCCGGAGAAGGTCTGCGGGTAAACGCAGTAGATGCAGTGGTTGGGGCATCCCCGCGCCGAGAGTACGGTCACTATGGGGTAAAGGCTGTGGGCGTAGAAGTAGTTGCGCACGTCGAGGAAGCGGGCGTACGTCTCGGCGACGAAAGGCCACCGGTCCGGGTCCTCCGGGACGCGGCCCGGCCCCGCCGCGACGTCGCCGTCGCGCCGCCAGGTTACGCCGGGGACGGTCGCCGGGTTGCCTCCTCCGGCCAGGACGTCGGCCAGCTCCAGGACGGTCCGCTCGTACTCGCCGCGCAGCACGCCGTCGAGCCAGGGGTATTCGTTCAACGTCTCCTCGGGAAGGGCGGACACGTGCGGCCCGACCAGCACGACCGTCAGTTCCGGCCGCCGGTCCTTGAGCGCGCGGGCAGCGCCGGCGTCGTTGGCGATGCTGGGGGTGCTGGTGCCGACGACGGCCAGCTCGGGCGGCTCCCCGGCGACGGCGTCCGCGACGCGCTCGAGCGTCCAGCGCTCGTCCGCGGGCGCGTCGATGAGGTTAACGTCGTGGCCGGCTCGAGCCGCGGCGCCGGCCGCGTACGACAGCCACATCGGGTAGTATATGGTCCCGCTCTTGGTTACCGCGGGGCTCCGCTGTTCACGCGAGAACTTGGGTAAGAAGGGGGGATTTAAGAAAAGTATTTTCACGGTGGCCCCACGCCGACCGTCATTCGTCGACGACGGTAATGACGAAACGGCCGCAGGATTCGCACCGGTAAAGCCTGCCGCCGGCGCGCAGTTCGGCCACGACTTGGGCCGGTACATTTACGAAACAGCCCCGGCACACGCCCCCCGCCGCGGCGGCGAACGCGTTCCCGTCGTAGCGCCCAAATAGGCGTTTGTACTCCGCGCGGACGGCCTGCGACAAGCTCGGCAGCAGTCGCTTTCGCTTCTCCTCCACCTCGATCAACCGGACCTCGACGTCCCTCAGGCGCGCCTTCGCCTCTTCGTTGGCGGCGGCGACGTCGGATGCGAGCCGGTCCAACGCGCTTTGCCTTTCGCCGACATCGCGCTGCGTCTTCTCGCTCTCGTCCAAAAGCTCGAGCAGCCGGTCCTCCATACGCGAGATGTCTTCCTTCGCGGCGGCGATCTCGTGCTGCAGGCTCTGGTACTCCTTGTTGGTTTTAACCGAATCCAAATGCACCCGATATTTCCCCAGCAGCTGAGTCTTATCGTCCACCGCCGCCTCGAGACGCCGGCGTTCGCGCTGCGCCTCCTCGAAACCGCGCTGGAGTTTTTCAAACTCTTCCCGCCGGGCGGCCAGTTCTTCCTCCCTCTTCTCGACCTCGGCCGGCAACGACGCCGCGAGCGCCTCGAATTCTTTCTTGCGGCAGTCCAGTTCCTCCATGGCCGCCAATGCTTCGTAATCGTTCGGACCATCCATACGTTACGCCCTCAACTCAAGAGGTGCCGCAAGCGCAGCACGAGCTTGGGATTCTTCAACAGAGCCTTCAAGAAGGTGGCGAATATTTCGGACGCCTGGATCTTGCTCACTTCCAGCTTGTCGCGCAATATCTCTATCGTATCGTCGATCTCTTCGTCCTTCATCGCCAATATCACGCGGCGGACCTTGTAGTGCTGCTTGTACCGCCGGCCGTACGCATCCATCCATTCTTCCTGGTATCCCTCCAGCTCCCGCGCCAGGCTGCCGTTCCCCAGGCCCCGGCATATGGCGCGCGCCGCGAATTGCCCCGCCATCAACGCCTGGCAGATACCCTCTCCGGAAAACGGGTCCGCTTGCCGCGCCGCGTCGCCTACGAGCGCGACGCAGTCGTTTCGTATCTTCGGCAAGGGTTTGGAGGCCGGCACCGCGCCGGACCGCACGGCGACCACCTTGGCGTCGGGGAAACGCTTCGCGACGAACGCGTCCAGGTAGTGGAAGGGGCCGCGGCCCCCGGCCTCCGGGGGACTAATGCCCACCCCCACCGCGTGTAGGCCGTCGCCTTTCGGGAATACCCAGGCATAGCCGCCGGGAGCGAACCATCGCCCCAGGAAGAAGTGGATGTAGTCGGGGAACTCCTCGCGGGCTCCGGCCAATAGGTATTCGGCGCACACGTCCATGTCGGTCGGCGATATCGCGGTAGCGAGGCCCGCCGCCCGCCCCACGACGGACTCGACGCCGTCCGCGCCCACCAGCGCGCGGCACGAAATAGTCCGCTGCAACCGGCCGTCGCATTCTACGTCGACCTCCACGGCGCCGCCGGCCATCCGGACGTCGCGGCCTTCCGCGCCGAGAAGCGTCGTCGCGCCGGCCTCCGCGGCCCGGGCGAAAAGGCCGCGGTCAAACACCTCCCGGTCCAGTACGTACCCTACGTTGGGGTAATCCCGCCGAACGGTGATGCCGGAGGGCGAATGACCCACGCCGCCGTTGACGACGGCGCTCACCCACTTCTCGTCCGGCTCGACCAGCGATTCGAACTTCTTCCGGGGAACGCCCTCGCCGCAGCGTACCGGTTGGCCCACCTCTCGCTTCCGCTCAAGCACGAGGGTGCTCACGCCGTCGCGCGCCAAAGACAGCGCCGTCGAAGAACCCGCCGGGCCGCCGCCTACGACGATTACGTCGTACTTCCGCCCGAGCGCCTCTTCCGCGTACGATGCCATAGCCCTATAAAAGCAGCTCCAAGTACGTACCGACGAAGAATACGAAAATTAAAAACTTGAACATCCGCGCCGTAGAACCCGCCAACAGCGGGTCCGGTTCGGGACGCCGTAGGTTCAATATAGTATAAAATATCATAAGGCCGCCCACCGCCGCCGTGAACGTGAGGTACCGGCGGAAGTATTCGCCGACCCAATAAGGGACGATCGCGATCGCCGTCGCGGCCAGCGCAAACGCGCCCGCCACCCACACCGGCGGCCGCCCGCCCACGGTGGCCACGGTCCTCCTACCGACCACCTCGTCGCCGTCGTGGTTCTCGACGTCCCGGAATACGCTCGCCGACAGCGCTATCAATCCGCCTACGGCCGCGGCTACCACGGGCAGGTCCTCGCTGCCGCCGAAACCGAACCACCCGCAGAATACCGGCAGCGCCACCACGGCCGCGGCGATGACGTTGCGGGCGAAATACGTCTTATCGAAGAAATAATTGAACAATAATACAATCGCCGCCGTAAGGAACGTGGCGGCGAAGGTTCGCAGGCCGAGGTAAGCGGCCGCTGCCAAGCCGGCCGCGAGCAATATGAATCCCAACCACTTGGCCTCGCCCGGCCGGACCAGGCCGCGCGCGATGGGGTTTCCCGGGTTCGCCAATACGCGCGTGCGGTGGTGGAACCAATCGCCGTTGACGAAGGCGCCGACTATAACGGTCGCGACGGCGGCCGCCGCCAACGCCGAGCCGGGGCGAAAAGCGCCGCCCGCAAGCCGCGCGCCCAGGCCGGCGCCGGCGAAGGCCACTCCCCAATCCGCGGGTCGGACCAAACGCATAAAGCCCAGCGCCGCCGCGTTTAGGTCCCGTTTGCGAACCATTATCACTCCGTACCGCGCGGCGCGCCGGTCGCCGCGCTTAGCGCTCCCGAGAGGAAGACGCGAGCCTGGCCCGCGTATACAATATCCTTTGGATCGCCGTGAAATGAGTCAACGCCGCTAAAAGCAGGAGCGCCGCCAAAGGGCCGTATCCCCCAACGAGGTATCCCAGCGCGAGGATAACAACCCTCTCCGGCCGCTCCATGATGCCGACTTTACACTCGTCTATCAAACACTCGGCCCGGGCCTTGGTGTACGATACGAAGAGCGAACCGGTCAAGACCAGGACCGCGAGCACCGCCATAACCGTATCCCGGCCGGCGGCGTACAAATAAACCAATCCCGTGAAGTAGGCGGCCTCGCTGTAGCGGTCCACGACCGAATCCATGAACGCCCCGAACGCGCTGCCGCTCTCGTTCGCCCGCGCCACCGCGCCGTCGACCATGTCGGCGAAGCCGGCGGCCAGCACGAGCAACGCACCGGTCCGCAGCCGCCCGAACGCGAACGCCACCCCCGCCCCCACCGCCAGCACCAGGCCGAACAGCGTGAAGACGGTAGGGCTGATGCCGAGCCGGCCCATTAAACGGGCCGGCGGATATAATAGCTTCTTGCTTACCCGCCGGCCTAATTCGTGAAACGCTCGCAACTTAGACGGCCTTAGGACGGACCGGCTTCCGCCGGCGCCTCGGATAACCGTTGAGCCTTTTCTATTTTATCCTGGGTCAGGAAATTCGTAACCAGGTCGTACTCCGTGGCCGTGGCCAGTATGAAGCCCTCCACGCCTATCGGCTTCAGCAGCGGGTCGCCCTTCGGGATGGCCTTTAAAATATCCCGCACCTTGCCGCCCAGCATCTTGTCGCCGCCCATTTGGACGAAGGCGAAGACTTCCACCGGCACCTTCTCGGAGTACGTCAAAACCTCGGCGCCCTTGAGCGCCTTGCGGTCAGGGAAGAACTCGGCCGGTACGCAGCCGTACTCCACTTCCCCCGCGGCCACCGCGGCAATAACGCTCTCCGGAGTCCCGTCGGGGGATTCGCGGAGGTCGAAGTCGAGGTCGAGGTCGAGGCCGCTGCGTTCGAAGAACATCTTCTGCGACAGGTAGCCGTCGAGCGAGCTCTTCGACACTATCATAATAGAGCTGCCCTTCAACTCGGTGACCTCGCGGATCTTCACCGCTTCTCCCTCTTTGACGATAATACACCCCTGGGCCATCGACCCCTTGCCCGGGTAATTGGGCTTGACGAGGACGATGCACTGGCCGGCGATCTCGAAGTAGTCCAGGGGATTGGCGAAGATGAAGGTAGCCTTGCCCTCCGTCACCAAGGACGCGAACTCATCGCGCGACTTGGTGGGTCGGAACTCGAACGGCTGACCGACCTTCTCCTGGAGATAGGACGCGAGCGGTCCGAACTGCTTCGGCGCCGCGGCCGCGTCGAACGTCGGCCCGAGAAGGACGACGTTCGGTTCCATCTCCGAAATGTCTTCACCTCGCCGGCACGACAACATCGCCGCGCACGCCGCCGTTAAAGCTACTACCGTTATGAAGGCAAGCACTCGTCTCATATCTCGCTCCCGGTTATTGATAAAAGCTTACGTTTTAAAGTCTACCAACCCGCGTGCGGGGTGTCAAGGCCAAACTCGTTTCGCCGCGCCCCGGGGGTTCAAGGGACCACGAGGACGGCGCAGTCCGCGTCCTCGACGACGCGTCGGGTGACGCTGCCCACCGGATTGCGCCCCGTCCGGTAGCCGCTCCTCTTGCCCATCACGATGAGGTCCGCCTCCGCCTGGCTCGCCACCGTAACGATCTCGATGTGGGGACGGCCTTTCTTCACTATCATCTCCGCGTCCACGCCCTCGCGGGTGGCCAACTTGCCCACCTGGGCCACGGCCTCTTCGGCGTTTATTTCGAGCTCGCGCTCCATCTTACGGCGCTGGCGCGGCGGCTCGCCGACGAAATCCGCGAGCACCGACGTATCTATAACCGAAATTACTATAAGTTTCGCGCCTTCCCTCTTGGCCAGGCGGAACGCCGCCTCCACGGCGCGCGCCGCGAACGGCGTGCCGTCGGTGCTCATCACTACGGTATGGAAACCGCCCTCTTTTATAAGTTCTTCCGGCATATCAATACGCCCGCGACGCCAGCTTTTCGCGTAACCGCTCCTCTACCCCGGGCGGCACGAAACAACCCACCGGCCCGCCCAGCCGCGCGATCTCTCTCACCAGGCTGGAGTTCAGGTAGAAATATTTCTCCGACGGCAGCATAAGCACGGTGTTGATCTCGTCGGCGAGCTTACGGTTGGCGGACGCCATCTTGAACTCCTCTTCGAAGTCCGAGAGAGCGCGTAAGCCGCGCACTATCACCTGGGCGCCGCGCTTCCGGGCATATTCCACCGTCAGGCCCTCGAACCTGTCCACCTCAACCCCCGCCAGGTCCTTCGTAACGGCGCGCAACATCTCGAGCCGCTCGTCGACGTCGAACAGCGGCTCCTTCATAGGGTTGACGGCAACCGCCATTATAAGACGGTTGAATATGCGCACGCCCCTCTCCGCTATGTCGAGGTGGCCGTACGTTACGGGGTCGAACGTCCCCGGATATAACGCCACGGTCGCTGCGGCTTCCATAGGCAACTGCTTCCGGTCCCGACGAACGACCGCCAACCGGGGCCCCGCGCGACGGCGGCGCCCTAAGCCGCGGCCCAAATCTAATTCTACCTTACGATAACTTCAAATATTCCGAGCCGCCGTTCGCGGCCTACATACGTACTTTAAATCATACTAAAAGACGCCGCGTTAAATAGCAAGAGAAAAAACCGTCCGCCGATACCTTCGCACGGCGCATAAAAAAAGCCGCCGAACGCGGCGGCGGAAACCGGCTTCGGACGGCGTTACGGCCTGCAGACGACCAGTTTGCCGACCTTACGCTGGCCTTCCCCCAGAACGCGGTAGACGTAAACGCCCGGCGCGAGCGGGCCGCCGTCGCGGCGACCGGGCAGCCACACGAAGCGCTCCACCCCCGCGGCTACGTCGGCGCCGGCGACCTTCCGGCCCGCGACGTCGTAAACGCTCACGGTGGCCGGCGCCGAGACGCCGTCGAACGTTACCCCGGCGGCCGAGCCGTACGTGAACGGGTTGGGAAATACGGCCCAGGGCCGGCGCCGCGGCTTCGCCCCGGTCGCAACGGCGTCGTCGCCCACGCCGATATAATCCGAGCGGGCGAGGTGCGCGACGGTCGCAGCCGCGGCCTTCGCCGCCCGCGCCGCGAGGGCGAGGTTCAATTTATCAAGCGTATCGTCCGACGTATGATAGTAAGGATACGTGAGGTCCGAGTTGTAGCCGGGGCCTCCCTCGAAAAGTCCGATGGAATCGTAGCGGGCTTCCCAAAAAGCGACGTGGTCGCCCGGGCCGCCGTAGAGGTGATAATCGAACAGCAACCCGAGGTTGTAGAGCTTGGCGACGGCGGCCACGTAGTCGCCGAGCCACACCGAGCCCCCGTCCACCCTCACGATGACGTCGTCGCGGCGGCCCTGGTCCTCGTCGTACCCGACCATATCCAAAATGACCGCGGCCACGACGTTTTCATCCTTGGACAGCGCCTCCTCGGCGTACGCGCGGCTGCCGAGGTAGCTCTGTTCGCCGCCGCCGAAGAGGACGAGCCGCAGCGTTCGGTCGACGTCGAGGTTGCGGAAGGCCGCCGCCGCGGCCAGGACGCAGCTCACGCCCGAGGCGTTGGCGTCCGCGCCGGGCGCCCCGCCCGCCGGCCTGTCGGAGGCCGAATCGTAGTGGGCCCCCAGGAGAATTATCTCGTCCGGCGCCGTCGCGCCCGGTTTCTCGGCTATCACGTTCTCCCAGTACATATCGAGCCGGTCGCCAATACTCTCGAAAGTTAGGCCGCCGTCGCCGGTCAAATACAACTCGCGGCCGAAGAGGTCGATAAACAAGCCGTGGTCGGCATCGCCGAAACTTATATTCCCCCAAAAAAATTCGGGATTGTTGGGGAGCGGAAGCCACGTCCGGCCGGAGTCGGCGGTCCTGTATATCACGCCGTCCCCGGCAGCGTACCCGGTGGCGGCGTCGACGAAGTACACCGCCGTTACTACGGCCTCGGCCCCGGAGGGCATCTCCACAAACTTCCAACTCGAGCCGCCGTCGTCGGTATGGACGAGGCGCGGGGCGCCGTACGCCGCCCAGGCGACGTCGCCTTCTACGGCCGCGAACGAGCGTACGTCCGCCGGCGGAACCGGGAACGCCTGCGCCGTCCACGCCGCGCCGCCGTCCTCGGTGCGGAGGACAACGTTGTCCTCGTACCAGTTGGGGACGGCCCAACCCTTCTTGGCGTCGCCGAAAGCTACGGCGTGAGGGTAGCCGTACGGCGGCAACGTTTGGACGGACCAACTCGCGCCGCCGTCAACGGTATGCAGGATGCGGCTCGACGTTCCGTCCCCGCACGCCGCCCAGCCGACGTCGCGGTCGAGGAAAAATATCGCGCGTACGGCTCCGGCGGCCGACTTTTCGGCGCGGACGCTCCCCCACGTCCGGCCGCCGTCCTCGGTCTTGATTATGGCGCCTTTCGCCGAGGCCACGTAACCCACGGCCGCGTCGACGAAATGGGCGTCGTAGACGTAGCCGGGCGCGGCCGGAACCTGCCGCCGCCACGTCGCGCCGCCGTCCGTCGAACCGTAAAGGGTGCTGCCCGCGGTCAAAACCCAGGCGGCCTTGCCGGCGTCGCCCCAAAAAACCTTCTTGAGGTACGTCCCCTCGAACTCCTGTAGGTGGGTCCTGTAACCGGAGGCGAGTAAAAACTGCCGTAGATAATCGCGCGCGTCGTCGCACCCGGGCATGTAGGAATACCGGCTCTTGTAATTTTGCAGCGTTTGGATGTATCCGCCGAGGGCGTCCGGCGTGATATCGTCCAAAACTGCGGCGACGGCCGGGTCGCGCGTCGCCGGCGGCGGCTCCTCCGCCCGGGCGGGTACGGCCGCGGCCAGCATTAATATTAATATGGCGGGGATTTTCAAAGGTTTAGGCGCCATAAGCTTACCAAAACGCGCTATGCAGTACGTTAATTATAGCAGACTCAGCTAAAATAGCAAACCTTTAAGGAAAAAATTAACCGTCGCGAGGCCGCGGCGTGAAAACGCCGGCCCGCATTAAGCAGGCCGGCATTAAAGGGCCTTGTTCGAGCGGATTATTTCACAACGACGACTTTGCCCGCTTTTTTCTGCTCCTGCCCCTCGACGCGGTAGAGGTAGACGCCGGGCGCGAGGGCCTCGCCGCTTGCGCGCGCAGGCCGCCACACGCACTCGTCGCAACCGGCTACGACTTCCTCCCGGGCAATACGCCGGCCGGCGAGGTCGTATATCTCGACGGTCGCCGGCGCCTTCAAACCGACGAAGCTCATGCCCGCCGCGCTCGAGGAATAGCAGTACGGGTTCGGGTAGACGGCGAAGGGACGAACGAAGGGGGTTGCGGCCTTGCCCGGCGGCTCCGGCTCGAAGCAGTACGGCCCCACGCCGGCGAGGTGCGCCAGCATCGCCGCATAGTCGCGGACGAAGCGGACGCCGAACTCGGGGTGGAGCTTGTCGAAAGTATCTTCGGGGGAATGATGATAAAGGTACGCAGTACACCCCCCGGGCCCGACCTCGCCCTCGATAACGCCGATAGCCGGGTATCCCGATTGCCAAAAAGAACGGTGGTCGCTTGCGCGCCAATCGTAGTCGTCGTAGATCAAATTGTTTTTATACAACCGCCCGACGCCAACAAGGTATTCGTACAACCAAGGGTTACCGCCGGAAGCGACCGAGAAGTCGTCGCGCGCACCTTTTTCCTCGTCATAACTAACCATATCCGCGTTGAGGACCGCTACGACATTCTCGCCGCGCCCGGCGCATTCTTCAGCGTAAGCGTGGCTACCTCTACAACCGCTCTCCTCGGCGTCGAAGGCCACGTAACGGACGGTCCGTTTGAAAGACATATTGCGGAATGCCCGGGCCGCGGCCATCGCGACCGCCGTCCCGGAGGCGTTATCGTCGGCGCCGGGAGCGTCGTATAAACTGTAACCCGGGGCCGTCGAATCGAAATGTCCACCGATAATAACGATCTCGTCGGGGGCCTCGCAACCCCGCCGTTCCCCGATAACGTTCTCGCTTTCCGAATCGATATTGTCCGTAATATCTACAAAGGAAGCCCCGGCGTCGTCGGTGACGTACAGCCGATTCGACGACTCGGCCGCGCCGTTCTCCTCGTCGGCGAACTCCAGGGTATCCAGCGGCAACGGCGGAGCGCTACGGAGTTGGCGCCAGGTCCGGCCGCCATTACTCGTCTTCAGAAACTTATCTCCGGCGACGTAACCCCGCCCGGCGCTAGGGAACTCCACCATATCTATGTCGCCCTCGAAGCCGGTCTGGACGCGGGCCCAGTTCGTGCCATCCGTCGTGTGCCATAATCCCATATATCCGAACGTCGCCCACGCTTCCTTAGGCCCCGCCGCGGCGAGGTCCGCCGCCGTCCACGCAAGGGTAGTCCGTCGCCACGTCGTGCCGCCGTCCCCGGTGTAGAAGACGCCCCCGATACCCGAAACCCACCCGCGCTCGGAATCGTAAAATGACATAGCCCGGGGGTAAAAACCTTCGACCGGTTCCCGGTCCGACCACGTTAGGCCGCCGTCTTCCGTCTTCTTCAAGTAAGTATCTACGCGTTTGCGTTCTATGAGAACGTCGCCGCCTATCCAACCTACGTCAGCGTCGACGAAGTACGCGCAAGAAACGGGGTATTCCTCTTCGTACGAAGAGCCGAAACGCAATACTTCCCACTTGGCCCCGCCGTCTTCCGTCTTCGCCAAGTTACCGTCGCGGCCGGCCGCGAATCCCAGGTCCGCTCCGGGCCAATAAGAACAAAGAACACTATCGATGCCCCGTATAGGTAACTTCTCCCAAGTAGCGCCGTAATCGGTGCTCCGCTGCGGCGCCATATCGTGCAAGCTAACTACGACGCATCCTTTTTCCGGATACCGGAACGTATCCAACATACCGAAAGGGAACGGGAACAAGGAAGCGTCCAGGTATTGCCTCCGGAAGAAACCGCAGATATACGCCCGGGCCGCGTCCGAACCCACAGTACCGACCGACCTCGTACCGAAGCCCTGCAACGTTTTTATATACCCCGCGTACTCCGCTTCCGTAATCGTGTTGACGGCGGCTTCGACGCGGGGGTCTTTCTTCTTAGGCGGCGGCTCGCCGTCGTAGCGCCAATCCACTGGCGTGACGGGCTCGAGCTTGATTAGCTCGATGCGGTGCTCGACGGCGCGGAGGTCGCCCGGGCCCAGGCCGCGCTCGAGGCCGACCAGTATCTCGTACTCGGAAAGCCTAACGGCCGCGCCGAGGTGCGCGATCGCGTCGGCCTTGAGATTGACCCACGTCGGCGCCCAGACAATATAGTAGTCTTTGAGTTGCGCTTCGCGGTCCAGGAGCCGGTACGGCGCCGCCCGGCCTACCGCCGCGCTCGAGCCGTTATATAAATATCCGCCGGCGCAGGTGCCCAAATAATAAAATCCCGCCGCCTCGTCGGGCCGTACCTCCTTATCGGATACGACGACGAGGTCCGCGGGTAACGCGTACGCCGCCGCGGCGAACAGAACACCCGCGACGGCCGCTTTCAGCAGCTTTTTCATCCCCAACCTCCTATTCCAGTATATATTAAACCCTATCGATGGCCGGTTGTCAAGACGCAAAAAAGCCGGCTTTCCAACCGGCCGGCCTGGTCGTGGCCTGAAGGGCACACGCGGCTATTTAACGACGACTACTTTGCCCGCTTTTTTCTGCTCCTGCCCCTCGACGCGATAGAGGTAGACGCCCGGCGCGGCGGCCCCCGCCGCCGGCCGCCACACGCACTCGTCGCAACCGGCCACGACTTCCTCCCGCGCTACGCGCC
>CBFCYS010000047.1:0-16616 GCA_965602215.1 uncultured bacterium | reverse complement strand
TGTACCGAATGTAAGAGGTGTCGAAACGTATGCCGGATGGGCGCCATCGGCGGCAGCGGCGAGAGCACCGCCCAGGCCGAATGCAACCTCTGTATGGATTGCCTGACCGCGTGCCGGCGGGACGCGACTTCCTTCGGCTTCGGCCGCGCGAGGCCCCCCGAAAACCCGACGACGTGGGCGCCCGCCCTCAACCGCCGCGATTTTCTCGTAAGCGCCGGCGCGAGCCTGGTCGCCGCGCCCGCAGTGCTCGTAACCGACGGCCGCGTCCAGAAAGACCTGTTCCTAATACGTCCCCCCGGCGCGCAGGAGGAGAGCGAGTTCCTCGCCCGCTGCGTGCGGTGCGGCGAGTGCATAAGGGTTTGCCTTACGCAGGGCCTGGCGCCGGTTCACTTCGAAGCGGGCCTTACGGGCCTTTGGACGCCGCGGCTGATACCGCGCAAAGGTTACTGCGAATACCTCTGCACGCTGTGCACGCACGTTTGCCCCACCGACGCCATAAGGCCGCTGACGGAAAGCGAAAAGAAAATCGAATTTATCGGCCTCGCCGTCGTGGACCGTACGCGCTGTCTCCCCTGGGCCCAAAACGAGGATTGCAACGTATGCGAGGAGATGTGCCCCACCTCGCCCAAGGCGATCGAACTACGAGGCCGGGGTCGTTTGAAGCCGCACGTGATCGCCGATAAATGCGTAGGCTGCGGCATCTGCGAGTACGCCTGCCCGGTCGAAGGGCGCGCCGCCATCGTCGTCGTCGGCGACCGCGACCGCGTCTACTACACGAGCGGCGGAGGAAGAGGCGGAGGCGGCGGCTACCGGGGCGGCCGGGGCCGTTAACCGGGCGTAACCTCTTTCGAAATTTTGAAGGGTTAGGTTCAGATGGGAACGGAGACGAAGAAGGGCGACACCGCCGGGTTCGTCGTGCAGGAACACGACGCCAGCACCCATCACTACGATTTCCGGCTGGAGATGGACGGCGTCCTGAAGTCCTGGGCCGTACCGAAGGGCATCTCGACCAAACCGGGCGAAAAGCGCCTCGCCGTCCAGGTCGAAGACCACGACGTCGACTACATCGACTTCGAGGGCGAAATCGAGGAGGGGGTCTACGGCGCGGGGACCGTTTCCATATGGGACCGGGGCCGGTACGACCTCGTGGACCGGAAGGATTACAAACTGGTCTTCAACTTACATGGGGAGAAATTAAAAGGCTCGTACGTTTTAATTCACACGAAAGAAAAGCTTTGGCTCATAATGAAGATGAAGAAAGAAACCGCCTGACGCGCGTTATGATTCCGCCAACACCTTCTTAATAAGTTCGTCCACCATCTTCGGATTGGCGCGGCCGCGCGTCTTCTTCATAACGTACCCCACCAGCGCGCGACGCGCCTTATCCTTACCGCCCTTGATATCCGCGACTGCCTTAGGGTTCGCCGCCGCCGCCTCGCGGACGGACGCCTCTATATCTGACGCATCCGAAATCTGCCGGAGGCCTTTGGCGTCCAGGATACCCGCCGGTTCGCCGCCCGAGGTCATCATCTCGGTCAAGACCTCGCGCGCCGCGGGGACGTTGGCGTCGCCGGCGTCGACGAGTTGTAATAACGCCGCTAGGCCGGCCGGCGTCAACTTGGTCCCGCCGAGAACCTCGTCGCGTTCCTTGAGCTCCCGCGTAACGTCGCCGACAAGCCAATTGACGACCGCGCGGGGCCCGCCGCCGTAGGCCGTCGCCGCGGCCTTCAGGAACTCCGCGTAGCCGCGCGTGAAGGCCAACATCTCGGCCTCCGCCGCCGTCGCGCCGTAATGCTCCCTCAACTCGCGCACGCGCGCCGCCGGCCCCGGGCCTAATTCTCCCTTCAAAGCGTCGATATAGGAATCGGTTATCTCGAGCGGCGGTAAGTCCGGCTCGGCGAAATACCGGTAGTCCGCCCGCAATTCCTTGACCCGAGTGGGCATCGTCCTGCCGGTGGCGTCGTCGTAGTGCAGCGTAACGCGTTGCACCTTACCGCCGTCCCGTAGTACTTTCACCTGGCGCGCGAACTCGTACTCGAGCGCGCCCTCCATGGCCTTCAGCGAGTTCAGGTTCTTGATCTCCACCTGCTCGCCCAACTTCTCCGCCCCGACCTTTTTAACGGATATATTCGTATCGATGCGAAAGGCTCCCTTTTCGAATTCGCAATCCGAGACGCCGACCTCAATGAGCGCGTGCCGTAAGGCCACGATATAACGCCGCGCCTGCGCCGACGATTCTATCACCGGCTTGGAAACGACCTCCATCAATGGAACGCCCGAGCGGTTGAAGTCGAGCAACGTCTCGTCCGGCCGGACGTACGCCTCGGCGTGAGCCGCCTTGGCCGTGTCCTCCTCGAGGTGTACGCGCTCCAACGACACGGCGCCGAAGCCCTCGTCATCCCAATACTCGACTTCGCCGTCGTAACCCAGCGCGCCGAAGTGCTGGCTTATCTGGAACCCCTTGGGCAGGTCGGGGTAAAAATAATTCTTGCGGTCGAAAGGTACCCGGGCCGGCATCGTGCACCCGAGCGCTACGGCGGCCTTGAGGCCCAACCGGACAGCCTCGCCGTTTACTACCGGCAACGACCCCGGCAACCCCAAGCATACCGGGCACGTCAACGTATTCGGCGGCGCGCCGAACTCGCTCGCGCACCCGCAGAAGAGCTTCGAGCGGGTCTTCAGCTGGACGTGGACCTCTAGGCCTATCGTGACTTCGAATTCGCCGTTATCAGCCATTACGGAACACCCTTATCGGCGACCGCGTACGGCTCGAGCCGCCGCGCGAGCTCCGGCGGTACGTCCGCCACGATGCGAACGCGCCCGCCGCAATCGTCGCGCGCCAGCACCCGCCCGCGTTCGTACACCTCGTTTAAAAGCGGTCCGGGCGGAAGTTCCACCGCCACACGGACGCCCTCGCCCGCCAGAAGGTCGTCCAGCAACGCGACCAATCGGTCGCAACCGTCGCCCGTAGCCGCCGAAATCGCCACCGGGTTCTCGAAGCCCAGCAGCTCGTAACGCCCTACGTCGAAATCCGGCGCCAGGTCGGCCTTGTTGAATACGTCTACCCGGCGCTTCTCGCGCGCCCCTAACTGGCTTAGGAGGTCCTCGACGACTTCGGCCCGGCCCTCTATGTCCGCCGCGGTCACGTCGCGGACGACGAGTATAACGTCGGCCCGGGTTATCTCTTCCATCGTAGCGCGAAACGCCGCGATGAGGTCGGGCGGGAGGTTCGATATGAAACCGACCGTATCCGCCAGCAATACGACTCGCCCCGACGGCAGCCGCGTCCGTTTAATAAACGGGTCGAGCGTCGCGAACGGCACGTCGGCGGCGTACGCCTCCGAGCCCGCGAGTCGGTTGAGGAGCGTCGTCTTCCCGGAATTGGTATATCCCACGATGGCCGCCAACGGCAGCGCCGCCCGGCCCGCCCTTTCCAGCGAACGGCGGCGCGAGATATCCTTAAGCTTGCGCTTCAACGTCGATATCTTGCGCATCACGCGGCGGCGGTCGATCTCCAACTTGGTTTCGCCCGGGCCGCGGATCCCGATGCCGCCCGCGGTATGACTCAACTCGCCGCCCCACCCTCGCAGCCGCGGGAGTTCGTACTCGAGCTGGGCGAGCTCCACTTGCAGGCGGCCTTCGTTCGTACGAGCTCGCTGGGCGAATATATCCAATATCACGGTCGGCCGGTCGACGACGCGAACGTCCAACGCCTCTTCGAGGTTGCGCTGCTGCGCCGGCGCCAACGGCTCGTCGAAGACGACGAGGTTCGCTTCCACTTCCTTGACCTCGGCCGCGACCTCGGTCGCCTTGCCCCGGCCTATCAAGAGCGCCGCGTCGGCTTTATTGCGCTTTTGAATAACGCCGCCCGCTACCTGGGCCCCCGCCGCCCGCACCAGGTTCTCCAGCTCGAGCAGCGACTCCTCGGGAGTGAGGGCCGACGCGCGGCGCCAATCGACGCCCACCAGAAAGGCGCGCTCGGGCGCGAAGAGGTCCGCGTCTTCGGGCCTAACCGGCACCGGGTTTCCCTTCCTCAATTTCGCGGAGATACGCCGCCAAGCCCTCTTGCCAGGGCGGCATTACTTCGCCGGTTAAGGTCGTATAGAGCGACGACTCGAGCGCGGAATAACGCGGCCGCCGCGCCGGCAGCTCGAGGTCGGCGGTGGCTATCGCCCTCAACGGCACTCGATAACCCGTTAAAAGCAAAATCTCGCCGGCGACGTCGAACCAGCTGGCCTCGCCCGAGCCGGCGACGTGCAGGACGCCGCGGAATTCTAAGCCGACGAGTTTCGCCAACGCCGCCGCCAGATGGCCGGCGTACGTCGGCGAGCCGCGCTGGTCGTCGACTACTTCCAACGCCTCGCCTTCCTTCGCGCGCGCAAGTATTTTGGATACGAAGTTCGCGCCGCCGGCGCCGAATAGCCAGGCCGTGCGGACGATTGTATAATCGGCGTCGGCCGCGGCTACTTTTCTCTCGCCGTCGAGCTTGCTTTCGCCGTAGGCGCACAGCGGCGCAGGTTCGTCGCCCTCTTTATAGACGACCTGCGAGCGGCCGTCGAAGACGTAATCGGTGCTTATATGTATAACGCGCGCGCCTACTCCCGCCGCCGCCGCGGCGACGTTTCCCGCTCCCCGCCCGTTTACGTCGAAGCATAATTCGCGTTTGCTCTCGCAGCCGTCGACGTTCGTAAAGGCCGCGCAGTTGACGACGACGCCCGGCCTTTCTTCCTCCATTACGGCGCGGACGCGGCCCGCGTCCGTAACGTCCATCTCGGCGACGTCGACGCCGACGACGTCGACGCCGTGCCGTGGGAGCTCGCTCATCAGGGCGAGCCCCAAGATACCTCGATGTCCGGCAACTAAGACCTTCACGTCCTTACCGGCCGCCGTACTGGCGTTTGTAATATTCGTCGAAAGCCTCGTCCTTGAGCGGCCGCCACCAGTCCTCGTGTTCGACGTACCAACGAACCGTCTCCTCGATGCCCGCGTCGAACGCCGTTCGCGGGCGCCAACCCAAAGCCTTAATACGTTCGCAACTCAGCGCGTAACGGCGGTCGTGGCCCGGCCGGTCTTTGACGTACGTTATCAAGTCGTCACCCTTGCCGAGTATCTTCAGGATGCGCTTCGTAACGTCCAGGTTCTCGAGTTCGCAATCGCCGCCGACGTTATAAACGACGCCCGGCTCGCCCTTCTCGAGCAGCAACGCGAGCGCCTCGCAATTGTCGCGCACGTGCAACCAGTCGCGCACCTGCCGGCCGTCGCCGTATACCGGCAACGGTTTATCGTCGAGCGCGTTGGTAACGAATAGCGGTATTAACTTTTCGGGATACTGGAACGGGCCGTAGTTGTTGGTCGAACGCGCCACCAGCGCCGGCGCGTCGAAAGTCTTCGCGTACGCGAGCGTCAGCAAATCGCCGCCGCCCTTCGACGCCGAATACGGGCTCGAGGGCTCGAGCGCCGCTCCCTCGTCGAACGCGCCCTCGTCTATAGACCCGTAAACTTCGTCCGTCGAGACCTGTACGAATTTTTTCGCCCCGAGCTCGCGCGCCGCATCTAGCAACGTGAACGTTCCGACGACGTCCGTCAGAACGAACTCCTTTGGGAAAAGTATGGACCGGTCGACGTGCGTTTCGGCGGCGAAATTTATCACGGCGTCGCAACCCGTCATCGCCCGCCGCACGACTCCTTCGTCGGCGACGTCGCCCCGTACGAAAGTAAACCGGGGGTTATCGCGAGCGCTCTTGAGGTTCTCGATGTTGCCGGCGTACGTTAATTTATCGAGGACGACCACGTCGACGCCGGGCCAGCGCTCGAGCGCGTACAAAACGAAATTCGACCCGATAAATCCGGCGCCGCCCGTCGCGAGTATTCTTTCCATTTATCAGCTCTCCCCGTTCCGCGGGCCGGCCGCCCATATGCCGCGGCCGTACCGCCGCGCTTCATCTTCCGCGCGGCGCAACCGCGGCGCGTACTCAGTGTTGGGCGGTATTTCCAACGTCTTCGCCCACCCGGCGCGGATCATTTCCTCGTTCACGAAAACCGACCGTCCCGCCTCCGTACGCACGTAAACGTACGCCAACGTTCTCTCGTAGCGGTCGTACCGTTCCCGGCCGTAGCCGAGCGACATTTCCCCTTGCGAAAGTAATCGCTCGTTGTACCCGCGCGCTTCGTCGTAAAAAGGTTCGTCCCTCTCTGGGGCGTCGATGCCGATATACCGTACGCGTCCGACGTCGCGCAGTTCGATCGTGTCGCCGTCGATAATGGAATATTCGCCGCCGTCCGCCGCCGGGCCGCCCTTCAACCAAAATATGACGACGCCGGTAACGACCGCGAGGGCGATCGAAACCGCCACGACGGAGGTAGATTTAGAAGAGCGCGGCATCACCCTGCGGCTCGAGCGCCACTCCTAATAAATCCATCATCATTTCGGCGTTGGTAACCGCCTGCCCCAACGGGTGGTTGTTCATAAATACGTACGTCTTCCCGGCCTTGGCCGCCACTTCCTTTATCCGCGGCACCCAATCTTCCAACTCCTGCCGGGGATATAAATAATCGTACCGCTCCGCCGCGTTCTCGTGTCGCCACCACTTCTTGGCGTTGCGGCCGTGGAAGCGGAAGTACCCCACGTCGGAAGTGGCCGCCGCGGTAGGCGGCAACAACCCCTTGAGGCGCGGCTCGTCGACGTTGCAAAACCCGACCTTCATCTCCGACAGTTGCTCGAACGCGTCGTCATTGACCCAGGAATCGTTCCGGAACTCGGCCACCACGCTCAAATCGCCGAGGTACTCCGCTATTTTCTTCAGAAATTCCATTGCCGCCGGCGCGTACTTGAAGCGCCACGGAAATTGCGCCAACAAACACCCCAGCACGCCGGCCTCCGCCATCGGCTCGACGCCGCGGCGGTAATCGGCGGCCAGCTCCTCCGTCAGTTTACCCTCGTGGGTTATGTCGCCCGTCAGCTTAACGGCGTAACTCAGGTGGGGCGCCTTGCTCGCGATCGCCGCCATGGTGCGGGCGGCCGGCAGCCGGTAATAGGTAAAATTGATTTCGACCGCGGCGAAGCGGCGGCCGTAGAAAGCCAGCATGTCGCGGTCTTTAACGTCGGCGGGGTAAAACGGACCCTTCCAATCCTGGTAGGAGTACCCAGACGTCCCTATTAATATATTTCTCTTCTTCTTAACCAAATAAATTAACGCGGCGGACTACTGCGCCGTCTCGTGTTCACCTTGCGACGTTTCGCCCGTCAAGGGGGCAACGCCGGCGTACGTCAAAACCTCGGCGATGGTTACGTCGTTTAACTGCCCCACCACCGACGCCGCGGCGACCCAGCCGGTATCCTCGTCCGCCGCCAGGAACGCGTCCGCCCATTCGGCGGGGAGTTCGCCCAGGCCCAGCTCTTCCCGGCGCTTATCGTGTCGCACCTTGGCCTGTTCGTCCAAGCCCGCTTTCTTGACCGCCTCCAGCGTGTCTACGTAGACGACGCGCTCCTCGACGAAACCGGTGAGATTCTCTTCCGGTACGGCGTCGCCGAAGCGGACGCGTTCCTTCAGCGCCTTGACAAGCTTCGCCGGTATATCCTCGCGGGCGTAAAAGAGCGCCGTCTTGCGGGCGTCGCGGCTCGCCGTCTCGCGTACCACGTATGCCAATTCCTTCTCGTGCTTGTAGACCGCCGCGAGTCCAAAGGGCGTCTCAATTATATCTTTAAATTTCTGGCGCCACGCCGCCGCGTCGGGGCTTTCGGCATCGGCCAACAAGCCCAGGTATTTAATCGCCCAGCCGTAATCGAGCGGCGGCCTGGCGAGCGTCGCCTCCAGCTCCCGGCCCACCACCGCGTCCAACTTGTGCTCCTCTGCGACCGAGCCGCGCGGGCACTCCTCTACCAACCGGGCGAGCCACGGATACGCCTCGGCGCGTTTGCCTTCCTCCAGGTACGTCCGCGCCATCCCCAGGAACGCGTCGTCGCACGCCTCGCCGCGGTGGTAGTCGACGACGGCGCGGTACGCGTCGCGCGCGAACGCGTACTTGCGGGCCGGCATAAGCTTATCGTCCGCTACGGCCAAAACCCGTTCCGCTTCGCCGGCCGACATCTTGCCGAACGTTACGCGGCAGCTCAGGTCCGACGTTATCTTAACCGTTTTGACGTTGAAGGCGACGTAAAGGCCGCCGGCGACCGTCACCCCGACGGCCGCGAGTATTAAAATCCCGTATAACTTCTTCTTGGTCAATCGCCCTCGAGTCGTCAGTTCGCCGGCTCGTCTTTGTTGGCGCCGGTATCGGCAACGAGGTTAGACGCCCGCAGGAGCGACGGAAACGTCCCGGCGTCGGTCCACCAACCATCCAATACGGCGTACGTCATCTGCCCCCACGCTATGTATTGGTTGTTGACGTCGGTTATCTCGAGCTCGCCCCGCCCGGAAGGTTCAAGGTTTTTTATTACGTCGAAGACGCGCCCGTCGTACAGGTAAATGCCTATCACGGCGAGGTCGGTGGGCGGCGACTCCGGCTTCTCGATTATCCGCGTCACGCGGTCGCCGTCGACGTCCGCCACGCCGAAGCGCCGCGGGTCCTCCACTTTTTTCAAGAATATTTTAGCGCCCTGTCCGGTTTCCGCGAAGGCCGCCATCGAACGGTTGACGTTCCCCTCTATAATGGTATCTCCCAAAATAACCGCGACCGGCTCGCCGTCGGCGAAGTCCTCCGCCAGCGCGAGCGCCGCGGCGATGCCGCCCGAGCCCTCCTGGTAGGCGTAGTGGAGACGCTTAAGGCCGAACTCGGCGCCGTTTCCCAGGAGCCGCAGGAAATCCCCCGCGAACTCGCCGCCCGTCACCACCATAATGTCCTCGACGCCGGCCTGCACCAGCGTCGTAAGCGGATAGTATATCATCGGCTTGTCGTATAACGGCAAGAGGTGTTTGTTGGTTATCTTCGTTATGGGCAGGAGCCTCGAGCCGGTCCCGCCCGCGGTAATTATACCCTTCATAAGCTCGCGCCTGTTTTATCCGTAATTAACTCGAGTGTTAAATACGCCCCGACCTACGCGATACTAGCCGCTCGCGGGGTCGGTCTCGCCCCAGTCGTACGGTATCGCCGGGTCATCGTACGGCCGCCGGAGCTCGTCGGGTTGGTCGTAATCGTAAAGCTCGGTCGGCACGTTCACGACGCGCGCCGGCACGCCGCCTTCGGCCTTAAAGCCGTGGTAGACCAGCGGGGGCACGACTACCAGTACCGGGTTCTCCTCGCCCGCTACGATTCCGAGAACGTTACCGTACGTGGGCGAGTCCTCGCGTCCGTCGTAAAGCCCTATACGCGCCTGGCCCGCGACGACGGTTAAGTGGTCCGTCTGGCGCTCGTGAGCGTGCCACGCCTTGACAACGCCCGGCCGCGCTACCGTAACGTAGACCTGGCCGAACTTTTGGAAATGCGGGTCGTCGGCCCGCAGTATTTCCATAAGCCAACCCCGCTCGTCGCGCACAAGGCGGAGCGGTTTCACGATAACGCCGTCGATAAGTTGTTCCGGTTCTTCCGGCATAACCTGGACCGCCGCTACTCGACGACGGCCGCGGCCACGTACCCCACGACGCCGCCGCTCGCGTCGCCGGTCACGTCACCCGAATTTTTATACTCCAGCGCCATAGCCTCCGTCGCGCCCATAGCCTTCCCGTACCAGAACGCGGCAGCCACCACGCCGGGGGCGTCGATCTCGAACTCCCCCGTATCCTGGCCGACGAAGATAGCGGCCTCGTCGAAACGCTCGAACGCTTCAACGAACGACCGGTCGAGCTTCACGGCTTCGTCGTACGGGTGGTAATGGCTCAGGTCGCACGTCGCCACCATTACAACGTCGGCATCTTTGGCGGCTGCGGCCTTGGCCAACGCCGCCCCGAACCTGGCCGCCGCGCCGGCGTCGTGTTGGCAGAAAATGAACGGCGCGATACGCGCTTCCGGGAACAGCGTCTGGACGAACGGAAGCTGGACCTCGAGGCAGTGCTCCCGGGCGAAAGGCACGTTGCTGTAGGTCACGTCGCCGCAACCTCCCGCCACCGCGGCCACAAGCTCGACGTCGACCCGCGCCACTCCCAGCGGCGTCTCGTAGCCGTCGTACGTGCCGGTGGCGATGCCCGGCGAGGCGCAGTAGTGGCTGGGCCCGAGCAGTACGACCGTCGCAGGCCGGCGTCCCTGGAGCTGGCGGAAGGCCGTCGCCGCGACCGCGCCCGAATACGGGTAGCCGGCGTGAGGCGTTATAATCGCGACGACGTTATCGGCGGGGATCGACGCGTCGGCGCCTTCCAACAGGCCTTCGACCGTAGCCTTCAGCTCGTCGGCGTCGCCCGGGTAGAACGTCCCGGCCACGTTCGGCGGTTTGAATACCGTCTTCTCCGCGACGCTCTCCGAGGCCGCCGGCCGTTCGCTAACGTCCTTTTTACACGAGGTCGCCGCGAACGTAAGGCTCGCCGCCAGGATATAAAACCACGCCGCTCTCACATCGCACTCATTATATTAGAACGAGCTCTCGAGCGTAACTTTAAGGCCGGAGAACGCCGACTCTATCTGGCAGACGCCGCTCGAGCATACCATGCCGCCGCGCCGCGAGCCGTAACCGATCGTCAATACGTGGTTCTGGAAAATCTCGTTGTACCACGATAGGCGGACCTCGCCCCACAACCAATCGTTCTTATACCGGTACGTGGCCAGGATACCGTTTGCGGGGTCGCCGGGGTCCACTAATTCCTGAGCCGTCTTGTCCGAATCCTCGTAACTCACGGTCAAACCGAGCCAGGAGGAATACGTATAACCCACGTCGGCGCGGTTGTAGACGAATACGCCGTCGTTCGTATAATCGGTTTCCTCCTCGCGTTCGAACTTCGTCGAGAACGAGTGCTCGTCCCACGGCGTCCAACTCACCGCCAAAGAGGGCGTACGCTTGATCTCGCCCGTTACGTCCACGCCGAAAATATCCAATTTACCTAAATACTCGTATTCGCCCTCTAAGACGACGGGCCAGGGCAGGTCGTAGCGGACGTTGCCGAAGTACTGTTCGACCTCTTCGTTTTTAATATAGTCTTCGCCCACTCTATCGTCCGCGTAGCTGTAGCCGCCGCGAACCCGTACGTCGGTTACGGGGTTGGCGGACGCCTGTACGTAGTAGCCCCACTCGCCGCTACTCGGGCTGTCCGGGCCCGTTATCATGTATTCGTCCACCGAAACGGGAGGCGGGTTATTGTAGCGATACGCGAGGTGGTCGTAGCGTTTGTATTGGAACGATACGCTGGAGCGCGGCAAATAACCCGTTACGATGCCGTAGAAACCTTTTCCTTCCACGTCCTCGGCGAAAACGGAGTCGTAGCCGTCGCGGAGGGCGTACTCGCCGTACAGGTCGAAGTATTGCCACCCGCCGCCCAGGCCGCCGGCGTAAAGTTTATTTTCATCGGTGGGGTAACCTTGTACATACGGGTTTATAACCTCCGCCTTTACCGCGGAGCCCGTGAGGTAGAAGAAGTCCACCGGCCTTACCGTCAATTGGCCGCCCGCGACTTTATCCTTACCTATCTCTTCCGGACCTTCGGCCGTCGTTGCCTCTATCCGGCGGGAACTCCGGCCCCACAGCGCGGTAACGTCGGCCCAGTCCCGTTCGCCGATGGCGACGCACGCTTCCGCTACGCCGCCGTCGAGGCGTTGGTAAACGTCGAGGTCGCGGTCCTCGTACGAGCGCAACGTCAAGCCCTTACCCAGCGTCTTGTCGTAGGTGCCGGCGCGTACGTCGAAGATGTCGTCGCGATAGCGGGCGTAACGCTGCACTATTTCGTCGCCCTCGATATCGAAGGCATCCGCTGTGGTCGCTTCGATTAACGGCCGGCGGGGGTGGTCGAACTCGGCCTCGACGCCGACGGCGAACCGCCACGCCCCGACCTCCGTCTGGAAGTTATCCCAGGTCCAACGGTGGCCGTCCTCGCGCTGCCGCATGTAAACGGCCTCGTTGGTGCCGTTTACCGAGAGCCAGTCCGTAATGCCGACCGCGCCGGCGCCGGCCGCGGCCGTTAAAACCAGGACCAATATCTTCCTATGCAAATCCTAACCCTCCTCGGTAACGTCGTCGACGTCGGGTTCCGGTTCGCCGGCCGCGAAATATTTCTCTATCTCGGCTTGCATCTTCTTCTCGTCGCCTTTGCGGTAACCGCTGTGTTCCCATATAACGTCACCCTCGGCGGTAGCGAGCAGCGCGTAGGGGTTGCCCGGGATGCCGAGAGCCTTCACCAGCTCGCCGTCCACGTCGAGGAGCGTATCGAACTTGAACCCCTGTCCTTTGATGTACGGCTTCACCTCGGAAGAGGTACGGGCGCTGTCCGTCGATACGGCGACGACGCCGAACCCCTCGTAATCGCCGGCGAACTTGTTTATCTCGATTAGCTCATCCTTACACGGGGCGCACCCGGTGGCCCAGAAGACAAAGGCCATCAGCTCGTACTCCTTCGCCAGGTCCGCGAACGTTATCTTTTTGCCGTCAATGTTACAGAGCTTAAACGCGGGGACCGTCTTCGCGGCCCAGGTGGGAGTCGCGACCGCAATTAAAACCACCGCCGCCGTTAATATCGCTCCGGTCCTCATCGGTACCTCCTGAAAAGATATCGTGCTACTTGTCTACTGCGTCTATAGAAAGTATCTCGCCCGTCCGTTTGAACGCCGGATAATCGAGAAGGTAAAGACAGCGGCCGGGGAAGATCGCGGCCAACTCGCGGTTACTATCGCCGTTGTCGCGCGCGAACACGACGCGGTCGTCGAGAAACGGCGAGCCGGGCGGGGACGTCAAACAAACGTCCCGCGGCTTGATTATCACGACCGCTCGGTCCGGGATGTGCGCCGCTATATACCGGCGCAGAGCCGGGTCCGTCCACGGCGAAACGGCGACCCGTACCGCGCCTCCGAAACGCATAGCGCCCCGGGGTAAATACGCGGCCGCGTTTACGCATATTAAAGCCGCAAGAACTAACGCCGCCAAACCCTCGCCGGCTTCCTTGAACCTCCCCTGTGCCTTGGTTGCAAGTATAACAAAAAAATGCGCCGTTATAAAGGTCAGGCAGAACCAGGCCGGGTAATACTGGCCGCCGCCGAAAGCCCGCGCGGCACCTCGCAACGGCAATTGCGCGATGACGGTTAGAGCGGCCGCGGCGTACAACGCTTTCTCGAAATCGCCCGGGCGAGGCTTCCAGAACAGCCGCCATACCGCCGGGACCAGGCACAATAGCGGCCAGCCGAACGCCTCGGTCGACAACGCCACCACGCCCCGCGCCGCCGCCGAAAGGGCGGCCCGGACGCCGTAACCGTCGCCGAATCCGAAATAAGGCGCGTCGCCGAAAAAGCGCGGCGGCAGGAAGACGTTGCCCGTTTGGCGCCAGTTGTAAAACATCCACGCCGCGACGAAGGGCGCGACGCCGACCGCAAACCAACCCGGCCAATTGACGCGGCCTTCGGCCCTGCGGGTCCGCCGCCACAAGTACCACCCGAACGGCAGCGCGAGGAACAACGCGCTATATGCCGAAACCAGGAAGGCCATACCCCCGGCGGCGCCCAGGGCCAGCGCGGCTTTTTTCGAACCCGTTTCCACAACCTCTAAACACGCCCAAACGGCGAGCGCGAAAAAGCAGATGAACGTCGCCCCCGAAAGGTACGAAGCCTGAGTGAAGATAAAGGCCGGCGACGTCGCCGCCAGGACCGCGGCCAGCGCGCCGCCGAAAACACCCAGCGTACGCCGGCCTATAGAATAAATCGCGACCAACGTAACCGCCGCGGCCAATACGGGAATCAACTTGGGCCAACCCGCCGCCCTCCCCAGGCACAGCAGCATCGGGTGAAGCGGCGCCGCAACGGAAAACCACCGGCCGAAGCGGACGACCTCGTCGCGGGAACGGAAGAACGCTCGGGCGAGGTCCGCCTCCGCGGGTGGCGCCGGCGCGGCCACCTTGCCGCGGCAGAAGATATCGCTTTGAAAGACGGAAGTAGCTTCGGCGGCCGTAAGCGGTCGTTCCCCGAATACGGAGAAGGCGACGTACGCGATGCCTACTACGGACGCCGCTATGATGAGGTAGACGAACCATTTCTGCGCGAGCAGGCCGGCGACGCGAAGGGCAACGCGGGGCGCGAGGTAGGCCAGGGCGACGGCCCATAGCACGGCCGGCGCCGCGAAGCATAGCGCGTACTTGAGCCAAAGGCCGGACGCTCCCAGGGCGCTAAATAAAGCGCCGAGCCAGGACACTCCGGCCGCGGCTATATACAACGCCGCGGCCGCCGCCGTCGCCGCCGCGGCGAATAATACGTATCCGATTTTATTATAGGCGGGCTTTCCCACGTCGGAAAATATTTATAAACGTTTTAGTTTCGTATAAATTAACAACGGCGGGCCGCCGCGTCAACGATAATAACGGCAGGCGAGGAGGCCGGAGAAAACGAAAAGCCGGCCCGGGGGCCGGCCTTAAACTACGCTGCTAAGTTTGCCAAAATTAAACGAGGGTTGAGAAGTAATGCGGTATCCGCTGGCTTAACTTTCTGGTTTCATTTCAAGAATACGGGGTTTAGATTTGAACATAAAAATAATATTTTATCAGCCTTGATTAGAAATATCCTCAAATCCCATAGGCTATCGTAGACAAGTTACTTTTTAATTAAAGCGAATATTAATAGGCCTAGTTTAAGATTATTTTAATTCATTAGATAAAAAGCCCCCGTAGGGGCTTTTCTAAGGATTTGATTACGGTCGTTTCCAGCGAGGTTACGGGGCTTCGAAACTAACCCAGACCGGCGCACTTTGCATATCGTACCAGACCGTCACCCGCTCGTCGATAACGCCAGATTTATAAGCCCATACCTCGATCCAGACGTCGTCTATGTATTTCCATCTCATCCAATTGGTGCACTGGTACCATCCTTGCGCTCCGGTCGTGTGGCGGTCGATTTCTGGGTATCCTCCGTCGTGGTAACAAATGACCACTACGCCTGGTATCCCGGTGCCTTCGGAGTCTTTTACGAAACCCCAAACGCCGCAGCCGGAGTCTTCATTTAGATTTACCGGCCCGGTAACGTCTTCATCGGATTGACATGCGAGGAAGCCGACGGCCAAGGCTAAACCCGCTAAGCCAATAAGGATTTTACGTAACATCTCGTTTCCCCCTTAGTTCGACAGCGTTTATTAACACCATCCTCGCGCGTAACCTTTCCCAGTTAAATTCATCGGCACCCCCTTTCTCTAATTTGTACGCGGTATTCATAACATAAACCCCTGACAGAACCTGTCAGTTTTCGACCACGACAAATAAATAATAAAGTTATTAGACGTTATAGAAAAAGCCGGCCCGGGGGCCGGCCTATCACCTCGCGTATTAGCGCTATCTGAAAAGCGTTTTAACCTTACCCATCGACGTCGGCGATACCGCCGGCGGAACGTAATCGACCGTCAGCCGCGGCCGATACGACGCGTTGGCGTTATCGCTCGAGCAGAAATAAGGCCAATTCGTCGGGTATTGCATATCGACGCGCTTTAAAATTAAACCGTAGTTCACGTACGTACCGGCCAGCCATTCCTGAACCAGGTTCTTCGCGTTCCAGGTATACGGGCCGCCGGCGGCCCCGGAGACCTTAATCTTGTCGTACGGCGTCGCGACGTGCGCCGGCTGGTTCTGCCAGGTTACGGTGGCCTCTCCCCACGCCTCCGTGATGCGGTATACGCCGAAGTCGTAATCCGTCGAGTTGGCGGTGTCTATCCACAAATCCAGGTAGGCCGTATTGACCGTAGCGCCCGAGATGGCGGACAGGCCCTCGAACTCCACCAGCCCGCGCACCTCGGTGGCCGGGCCGAAGCTCACCATCAAATACCTGTAGTTCCCGAAGTTCACCGAAGGCTGCATTATGTTGACCATCGCGTCCTTGCCGTCGGCGCCGGGTTGGAGGACAAGTTCCGCCGCGAAAGCCGACGCGGCGACCGACAATACGGCCGCAAAACCCATTAAAACCCTCACGTTTACAACCTCCTTTGCGGTTATTATTTATCACATTATAGGTAGAGGTCTTAGCGCGGTCAAGGGGAAGTTACGCAGCACTAAAAAAGCCGGCCCTTACGGACCGGCTTCTTTGCGACGTCTTCGGCCTATCGGTACAGAGCTTTAACGCGGCCTACGCTCGCCGGCGCGATACTGGTATAATTTGTATCCACAGTACATTCGATCGCCCAGTCCGTCGTCGTCCAGGACCTCCAGCTTACGTCGTCGTACGAATAGTAATCGTAACGTTCGTAATCACCGGGTACCCCGGAACATATTAAGGCCGCGCGAAGGGGCTATTGGGTTTAGAAAGATTATTCGGAAGATATTGCCGGGGCTGTTGTGGACGGATTATTAAACCGCGCCCCTTTTAAATACCCGGGATAATAACTTAAGGCGTAGGATATTATTATCCTACGCCTTGAGCTTTTACTGACTGCTAACGGCGCGTGGAAACCCGTGTAAACGGGGTTAAGGATCAGGCGTATATAAGTTTATATTTACCGTGTTGCACTTAGCCCAGGTTTCGTCGGAATACGGCGTGTAACCGTAAAGGAGGAAAGTAACGTTCTCAGCGTCGCCGTTATTCTC
>CBFCYS010000046.1:0-16641 GCA_965602215.1 uncultured bacterium | reverse complement strand
GGGCGGCCGCAAGGCCGCCTTTTTCGTTAACCGTAGATTTTTCGCGCCCGCGGTGTTAACATCGAAAAAGATAGGTAGAGGGTACTATTATCGCCGACCTCTCAACAGGCGTCCATGTGGTGAGGTATGAAGTTGGGGAGAGAGTGCAAACCGGAACGCAAATCGTAGCCAGATAGGAGGAATCTCGTGGAGATGAAAGACGTAGTTATAGTTGGAGCAGGTCCTGCCGGGCTGTCGGCAGCCATATTTACAAGCCTTGATGGATGGGATACCGTGCTTTTGGAGGGCGATTGGGTAGGCGGTCAGGCCGCTATTGCGTATACCGTAATGAATTACCCGGGTTTTCCTCCAAATGACGGGGCATTCCTGATAGATAACCTCCAAGAACAGGTTACATCCCCCCCGCCGAAAGGCGTAGGAGCTGAGATAAGGCAAGAGAAGGCAATAAAAATAGACAACGAGAAGAAAACCGTAATTACGGATGAGAACCAATACGAGGCGAAGGCGGTTATCATAGCCACCGGGAGTACGATGCAAAAACTGGGTGTCCCTGGGGAGGAACAATTCTTAGGCAAAGGGGTATCCTATTATGCCAAGCGCGACTACGAGAAATTTTCAGGTAAAAAGGTCCTGGTAGTAGGTGGCGGGAATACCACCGCCAAAAGCGCGCTCCTGGCCAAAACCAAGGCCGAGGAGGTTTTTCTTATACACCGTCGTGATTCTATGCGCGCCTACCCTCCCATGGTTAGAAGATTACAGAAGGCGAACGTCGACATCCGGTACAATACCGAGTTAAAGGAGATAAAAGGGGACGGTACCGTTAAGCGGGTCGTTCTTTTCGATAATAAAACCAACGAGGAGAAGGAAGTCCTTCTCGATTGGATAATAATCTGCGTGGGGACAGAGCCCAATACCAAGTTGGCGGAGGAATCCGGCCTTGCCGTCGATGAATCTTTTGTGAGGGTGGACGATTCCATGATGACCAGTAAACAAGGGGTATTCGCCTGTGGGGAGATTACGGGCTGTGATAACCACCTCGTTTCATGCGCTTCCGATGGTGCTACGACCGGTATGGCCGTCAGCGAGTATTTGGCGCTCGAAAAGGTAAAGAAAGGAGAGATGTTTAAGGGCGCTATAAACGGCAAATACGCAGACGAGTATTTGCAGATACTTAAGGAGGGGTAAAAAAAACCGTAAAGCTCAGAAGGATAATGTGTGCCTATTACCCGAAGTCAAAGGTTGAACTCCACGGCTTCACCGCGAGGCATTACGATGCCTCAACATCTCCTTTTGCACATTAAGGATATTCCCTATTATTACTAAAATTGTTCCGCGAATATTTTTTATCGGTAGGCGGCGCAGATTGAATCCTTAGGTTTAACGCCCCCACCCGTTGAGCTAGATTCCGGGGCGGCCTCGCGGCCGCCCTTTTTACCACCTGCGCTATTCTTGTGTTAATATAGAGTGGGTGGAACAAATCGGTTAAGGGGTTTCAGGCGATAGTCAAACCCGGATAGTAGGAGGATATTTATGACCGGACGTTACTTCGCGTGGAGCGTGGTAGCGGCCACGCTCGCGCCAAGCCGTGGGCTTTAAGCCAGGGCTCCCATCGGGTCCCAGGGAGGCAGGCGTATCGGTTCGGTCTCCAGTACCTCCCACAGCTCTTTCGGCAGGTACTTCTTATCCACCGCAAGCTCGTAGGTGTACTCCTCGAACCACCTATCGCTCATCACGAAATAGCCTTTGTCCCCGACCTTCTCGCCCCAGCTGTTCTCAACCCGCCATTTTACGGGCCTGTTGTCCTCGTCGAGGTCAACGCCGGTCAGGACCATGGCATGGGTCATCACGCTGTGGCCGTAATCAACGCGCTCGGCCTTGTCCGCCTTGAACTGCGTATTGTAGAAAAGCTCATAGTCGTATAGGTCGGTATTGAGTATTCCCGCGTCCCGGTCGATCATCTTGCCCACGTCGCACCCGAACCACACCGCCTTACCGTCGGCTATCATGTCCACGGCCGCTTTCTTAAAGACGTCCATATCCACGTTCAGGTAGCGAATGATGTCGCCTCCGACCACGTTGCCCAGGTACTCGACGGTGTACAATTTATTGAAGGGCTTGTCCCGGGTAGGGCAGTTTATCAGGCACACCATTGCATCCACGTCGAACCCGACGTACTTTTCGAAGAACTCGTGCGGCGTGATTACTCCGTCCCGTTGGAACTCCTTGTCCTTGTCCCGCCACTGCCAGTTGAACGTCGCGGGCGGTTCCCCCATGTGGATCGCGAGTATCCTGTAGATGACCGTGAGCATTTCGGCCTTACGGGCACGGAGGTCTTTATGCGGAGAACCTTCTTCGTGCATCTTTCTGAGTTCGGCTGCATACTCGCGGAGCTTCGCGGTAAGGACCTCGTTCATGGCCTTGGTAGTCGAGCTCGATTCGGTTTCGGGCATCACTTTTTTGGGGACGACGCCGTACTTCCGAACTAGGTTTACGAACATGTCCCATTGTCCCCCGTCCGGGATGGGAGAGGCCATAAGATGCATGAACAACCTGCTGCCCACGGGCTCATCGACGATTTCTATGACGTTTTCGAGGAAGTAGTTCGCCTTCTCCAACTTGTCCCAGAACATGTGGTAAGACTGCGAGAGCTCGAATTCCTCAACTTTGAGTTTTTTAGCCGCTTCGAGGCGGAAGAGATTGAGGCCGGCAAACATCCAGCAACGCCCGGATTTCTTCTGGTTAGTTATGGGAAGACCTTCAATTAGGTTGGAGAAGGTGTGGTCCGAAGCTATAACGCTTTCGCGGTTTTGCACGATCTTGTCGAGAGGATTAACGGTTGCCGCGTTGAGGGCCAGTTTATTGCGAGGGTCTGAGCGAAACGCTTCCTCGAACTCCCTCAGCTGATGCGGTTTAATATCTTTGGTCATCGACACAGTAAAACCTCCTAGGTATACCCGTATCCTAATAATAACTATAAACATGGAAATGTCTACCTTTTAAATAGTAGCCGCCGTATTTCGTGCCCGCGCTTCAGTTTAAGGCCCGCGCAAACGGTCGCCCCTCTCCCCAAACCGCTGCCCGTACGGCATGCGTCCTCGAGGGAGTTCGTCGGAGGATTCCGTTTAACTCCTCCGCCCGGGGAGCGAGATTCCCCCGCGGCCCGGCGGCCGCCCCTTTAACCACCTGCGCTATTCTTGTGTTACTATGAAGTGGGTAGAATAAATCGGTTACGGGGTTTCAGGCGATAGTCAAATCCGCATAGGAGGAGGATTAATATGATCGGACGCTGCTTAGTGCGGGGCGTGGTGGCGGCCTCGCTCGCGGCCGGCGCCGCGGCCTTCGCCGCCGTTCCGCCGCACGAGATCGAGGCCACGGCCGTCCCCATCCTCGGTTGGGGGCCGGGTGTTGACGTGACGTACGGCTTCGCGGTCGGCGGAAAAGGGGAGCTAATTTTCGGCCTCGGTTACAACTTCGTCGACATCTCTTTCGACATAGCCAACGACGACAACAAGTCGCACGGCTTCGCCCGGGCCAAGGCCGGGTTCAGGTATTACACCGGCGGCGGCCTGCGCGGTTTCTACCTTCAACCCGAGCTGGGGTTCCACCTGCAAATGTACGAGGTATATTACGAGGGATACCCCCGGGGCTGGAGGGATTACGAGACCTTCTGCGTCGCGCCGGCGTTCCTCGTAGGGGGCCGATGGGTTTTTCGGGATAGAATTTCGCTCCGCGTGGGCGGGGGCGGCGGCCCGCAAATACCCTGGGTTTTCGGCGACTCCGGAACCTCCCCCTTCCTGCCCCGCGTCGACGTTTGCCTCGGGTACGCGTTTTAGGCCGGGGGCGGTTGGAGTTCGGGGTTAAATGTAAAATATTACCGGGCGGCCGCAAGGCCGCCTTTTTAACGCCGCCGGACCGCCGGCTTAAAGCGTGGATTTTTTACGCCCCCGGTGTTAATATCCAAAAAAAATAAACCGCTCGGAGGAAACTATGACCACCATCGTCGACGTTTACGGGCGCGAAATTTTGGACAGCCGCGGCAACCCCACCGTCGAGGTAGACGTATACACGGAGTCCGGCGCCCAGGGCCGCGCCGCCGTACCCTCCGGCGCCAGCACCGGCGAGTTCGAGGCCTGCGAGCTCCGCGACGACGACGTATCCCGCTACGGCGGCAAGGGCGTCCGCCAGGCGGTGGCCAACGTCAACGGCCCCATCGCCGACGCGCTGCTGGGAGCGGACGCCGCCGACCAGGTCGCGGTGGACCACATATTAATAGAGCTCGACGGGACCGACAACAAGGCCAAGTTCGGCGCCAACGCCATCCTGGGCGCGTCTATGGCGAGCGCTCGAGCCGCCGCCGAGTTCTTCGGCCTGCCGCTCTACCGCTACCTGGGCGGCGTCGGCGCGCGCCTGCTGCCCGCGCCGATGTTCAACATCCTGAACGGCGGCGCCCACGCCGACAACAACGTCGACATCCAGGAGTTCATGGTCGTCCCGTACGGCGCGCCCACCTTCGGCGAGGCGCTGCGCGCCGGCGCGGAGATATACCACGCGCTCAAGAAAGTGCTCAAGGAGCGAGGGCTGGCCGCGGGCGTCGGCGACGAGGGCGGCTTCGCCCCCAACCTGGCCTCCAACGAGGAAGCGCTCCAGCTCGTGGTGGAGGCGGTCTCGGCCGCCGGGTACCGCCCGGGCGAAAACGTCGGCCTGGCCATCGACGCCGCGGCGTCGTCCTTCTTCGGCAAGGGTAAATACCACCTCGACGGCGCCGAGCTCGACGCGGCGGCGGTGGTGGAGCTCTACGGCCGGTGGCTCGAGACGTACCCCGTTGTCTCCGTCGAGGACGGCCTGGCCGAGGACGACTGGGACGGATGGCGGCTGCTCAACGAGAAGCTCGGTGACCGCGTGCAGCTGGTGGGCGACGACCTCTTCGTGACGAACATCGAGCGCCTGCAGCGCGGCATCCGCGAGAACTCGGCCAACTCCATTCTCATAAAGCTGAACCAGATCGGCACCGTGACCGAGACCATAGCCGCCGTCGAGCTCGCGCGCCGCCACGGCATGAGCGCCGTAGTCTCCCACCGCTCGGGAGAGACGGAGGACACCTTCATCGCCGACTTCGTCGTCGCCGTCGGCGCGGGCCAGATTAAGACCGGCGCGCCGGCCCGCTCGGAGCGGGTCGCGAAGTACAACGAGCTCCTCCGCATCGAGGAGGACCTGGCCTCCTCCGCGCAATTCGCCGGCGCTTCCACCATCCAGTCCTTCAAGGCGTAATGCCCCGAGCCAGCGAAACGGTACACGCCGCGAAGACGCGGCGACGGCGCTTCATATTCGGCGCCGTCGGTTGCGTGGTTCTGGCCGCGCTGCTCGCGTACGTCTTCGTCTTCAGCCGCCACGGGTACATGCGCCGCCGCGAGCTCGCGAGCGAGAACGAACGCCTCCAACTCGAGCTCCGGGAACTCCGCGACGAAAACGCCCGCCTCCGCGAGGAGCTGAGCCGCCTCGACGACCCGGAGGCTATAGAGAAACTGGCCCGCGAGAAATTGGGGCTGGTCAAAGACGGCGAGAAGGTCTACCGCTTCGTCGAAAAGGATAAAAAAACCGCTAACGCCGACGAGAAAAACCCGCCGCTCGAGCCGTGACCGCCTCCGCCCCTAAAACCGTGGCCGTGGGCCTGTTCTCGGGCGGCCTTGACAGCGCCCTCGCCGTAAAAATAATCCTCGAGCAGGGCGTCGCGGTGATCGGCTACTACTTCCGCACGCCCTTCCTCGGCGGCGGTTCCCGCGTCGAGCGGCTGGCCGAGCGGCTGGGCATCGAGCTGGTCGTCGACGAGGCGGGCGACGATTACATTGAAATGCTTAAAGCGCCCCGGTTCGGCCGGGGCGCGGCGTTCAACCCCTGCGTCAACTGCCACATATTTATGTTGCGCCGCGCCGGAGCGCTCGTGCTTGAGCGCGGCGCGTCGTTCTGCTTCACCGGCGAAGTGCTCGGGCAGAGGCCGATATCGCAGCGGCGGCATCAGCTCGAGCTCATAGAAAAAGAAGCCGGCCTGGAGGGCAAACTGCTCAGGCCGCTGTCGGCCCGGCTGCTGCCCCCCACCGAGGCGGAGGAAGAAGGGCTGGTCGACCGGGCCGCGCTGCTGGGCCTGGAAGGGCGCTCGCGGAAAACGCAACTCGCGCTCGCGGCGGCGTACGGCATAACCGGGTACAGCTCGCCGGCGGGCGGGTGTCTTTTAACGGACAAGAACTTCGGCGCGCGGCTGGCGGACGCCTTCGCCTACGGCGAAGACAGGCCGGCCGATATAGCCCTGCTTAAAATAGGCCGCCACTTCCGCCTGCCTTCCGGCGCCAAAGCCGTAGTGGGCCGCAACGAGGGCGAGAACGAAGAACTCCTGGGATATCTCGACGGGGACGCCGCGGCCTTCGAGGTCGAGGACGTGGGGAGCCCGATAACGCTGCTGCGGCCGGCGCGGCGGGAGGACCGGCCGCGGGCGGCGGCGCTGACGCTGCGATACTCCGACGCGCGCGACCACGCCGAGGCGCCGACGCAGGTCCGGACGGCGGAAGGCGAAGCGGAAACGATAACCGCCCGGGCCGGCGACGCCGCGGACGCCGAAACCTGGCGCGTGGGGGCCGGCCCCGAGCCAAAGTAAACCTTGACATCCGCGGTCGCAATAATTAAAATGCGGCCGGTACTCATAATCTTTAACGATTTTAAGGAGGAACTATGAAGAGGAGTCTCGCAATACTATTTTCCGTTATTTTGGCGGCGACGGTCGCCGGCGCGTTCGACATACCCGGCGGCGGCGGCGGCAAAGTCGACACCAAGAAGTTCGACGAGCTGATCGCATCGATCGGAGAAATTTCCACCAACGTCGACGCGGCGAAAGTTAAAATCGACGATTGCGACAGCGCCCTCGCCGCTATCGCCGCGGCGCACGACATCTCCGGCCTGATGGAGGACCCCGCCAAAGTAGCCGAGCTCAAGGACGCCGTCACCGACGAAGACAAGGCCACGCTTCAAACGCAGGTCGACATCGTTAAAACGGTTCCCGGCGACTTAAGCGCCATCACGGAGAAAGCCACCGAGATAATGGGCAAGATCCCGGACGCGCTGACCGACCTCGTCAGCCAAATTACGGCGAATCCGATGGCCGCTGCAAGCCTCAAGGACAAGCAGGCCTCGTTAGAGGAGGGCAAAGCGACGCTCGAGCAATTGACCACCGACGCGCCGTCGCTCGTGGAGTCGGCTACGAACCTCGCGAGTACCATTGCCGGCTTGATGTAACCTTTTCGTCATCCGAAAAAGGGAGCGCTCGACCGCGCTCCCTTTTTATATTACGTTGCGTCGAGGCCGCGATATTGATAATATAAACACCGCGCCTCTTCTGCGGAGCGCGGTTAAGGGCCGGCAGTGCGGATATTCCTCCGATACGTAATCGTCATAGCCGCGGTGGTCTACGGCCACCTCGCCGTTCTGCCGCGCCTCCTGCCGGACGCGTTGGTACCGGACCTCACGCTGGCGACCGTTGTGTACGTCGCGCTCGCCGTGGGCGGCGTCCCGGCGGTAGTCTGCGGCTTCATCCTGGGGTTGGCGTCCGACTTGTTGGGATGGGGGCCCGTCGGCCTGGGCGCGTTGGTGGGCACGGCCTCGGCGGCGGTCTTTTCCTACTTCCGCGGCCAAATCTACGAGGGGAGCCTGCTCGTGCCGGCGCTCTTCGCCGCCGTCGCCGTCATCGTAAAACAAACCCTCGCTTTCGTACTCGTCGCGGCCTTCGCCGGGCCGGCCTCTTTCGGTTGGCTGGTCGTCGGCAAGGTAGCGCTGGCGGCCGCCGCTACGGCCGTCGTCTCTTTCCCGCTGCTATTTTTCTACTGGCGCTTCTTGCCACCGCGCCGCACGTAGGGCGCGCTACAGGCCGAACTCGCTGACTATCAACATCCGCGGCTCGGTATATTCTTCGATGGCGTAACGCGGCCCCTCCCGGCCTATGCCGGACTCCTTGGCGCCGCCGTACGGCATGTGGTCCACCCGGAACGTCGGCACGTCGCCCGCGACGACCGCGCCCGCTCTTATATTCTCGTAGGCGTAGCGAACGCGCCCCAGGTCCCGCGTGAAAACGCCTGCTTGAAGGCCGTAGCGGGAATCATCCACGGCGGCGACCGCGTCCGCGTAATCGTCGTACGGCTCGAGCAATACTACCGGCGCGAAAGCCTCCCGGCAACTCAGCGGCAGCTCCGATGGACACCCCTCCACCACCGCGGCCTCGAGGCGAGTTCCGTCGCGTTTCCCGCCGCACAATACGCGAGCGCCGGCGGCCTTCGCCTCCTCGAGCCAACGCTCGACGCGCGCCGCGGCGTCCTCGTCTATCAGGCTGCCGAGGTCGGCGTCCTCATCCAGGGGATGGCCGACGCGCAAACGCCGCACGGCATCCACCAAAGCGGCCGCGACGTCGTCGTAAACGGGTCGATGGACGTAAACGCGCTGTACCGAGATGCACGACTGCCCCGCGACGCCGAAGCCGCCCGCCACCACGCGCTTCACGGCGTACGCCAGGTCGGCGTCGGAATGTAATACGGCCGCGGCGTTGCCGCCCAGCTCGAGACACACCTGCTTGCGGCCCGCCTTCCCTTTTAAATCCCAACCGACCTCCGGGGAGCCGGTGAAGGTCAACACCGCGAACCGCTCGTCGGCGACCAGGCCTTCCGCCCGCGAGCCTGGCATGGGAAGGACCGAGATTTGCCGCGCGGGCGCGCCGGCCTCCAGCGCCAGCGTCGCCAGCTCGAGCGCGGACAGCGGCGTCGCGGACGCGGGTTTGATGACTATGGGCGCGCCGCAAGCCAGGGCCGGCGCCAGCTTGTGGGCCACCAGGTTCAGCGGGAAATTGAACGGCGTTATCGCGAGCACCGGCCCCCGCACGAACCGCCGCACGATGCCGAACCGGCCCCGGCCCGCGGGGTGCAGGTCCAACGGCACCACCTCGCCCTCGAGCCGGCTCACCTCCGCCGCCGCGACCTCGCACGTGAACGCGCACCGGCCCACCTCGCCCCGGGCTTCCCGGATATTCTTGCCGGCCTCGAGCGCGAGCGTCTTCGCCAAATCCTCCGCGTTCTCTTTCACCAGTCGCGACAGCTTGTTTAAAACGTCTACGCGCTCGTACGACGGGACACTTTCCCCGTCGCGGAAGAACTCGTACGCCGTCGTGGCCGCCTCCTCGACGTCCGCGGCGGCCGCGTTCCACGTCGCGCCGACGACGTCGCCGTCGTACGGACACCGCACCGCAAGTTCCTCTTCCGAGCGGCGCCATTCGCCCGCGACCAGATATTCTTTACCAGCCATCGTCCACCTCACATATTATTAAGGCAACCCGGTCCGCCGCCTCAGCACCCAATCCGCAACTAAAAACGCCAGCGCCAGAGGAAACGCGAGCCACGCCGGCCATATATCCCGGCGCGCCGTCGCCTCCACGCGCGGCGCGGCTTCCACCCGGGCCGCCACCGCCCGCGCCAGGCCGTCCGCGTCCTCCGGGTCGAAATAACGCCCGCCGGTGGCCCCCGCCAAAGCCTTCAGCGGCTCGAGCCGCGGGACGAAGGCCCGGTACTCCGACGCCGCCGGCGTGACCAGGACGGCCGTCTTGGTAACCTCCGGCCCGCCGGCCGCGAACGACCGGGCCGTCAACTCGTACCGCCCCTCGGCGGCGACCTCGAACTCGCCCGACCACAGCTCGTCGCCGAGCCGAGCCAGCGCCACCCGCTCAACGGCGCCCGCCGGGTCCGCGTATACCGCCGTCGGCTCGGCCGCCGCGCGACAGCTTACCTCCACCGCGTCGCCCGGCGCGGCGACGTGGCGGCTTACGGCCAAGGGGCCGCCTTGCTCGTCGTACAGCGCGAGGACGAGCGCGGCCGCTAGCGCGGCGAGGTCGTCGCCCGAAGCCAGCCGCCACCTGTAAAGGCCCCCGGCCGCCAACAGCGCGACGCGACCCAGGCCGTACGGCATCACGACGAGGGCGGGCGTGCCGTCGGCCGCCTCCCACACCGGCGTCGCGCTTTCCTTGAGGGGCCCGAGCCGCCAGACGTGCGTTACGGGCGGCGGCGCCGCGGCCACCCGCGGCCCGCCGGGATACGACGACGCCGAAAGCGGCCCGCCGCTCACCTCGGCGACGTTCGCCTGGACCCAAACCGGGGAGAGTTCCGCCAACGCACCCGTCGAAAACGCCGCCGCGTCCACCGGCCGCGCGCTGACGACCACCAACAGGCCGCCGCCCCGCGCGACGTGCCGCGCCAACATCTCCCCGGCAGCCGGCGTCACCCCGGCCGCGCGGGGGTTGCCGAGCACGACGACGTCGGTCCCTTCCGGCGGCCCGCCGCTCGAGCCGACGACGGCGTCGCCGACATCCAGCCGGTACGTCAACGCCAGGCCGGCGTGCGTCGCGAGCGCCCGTTTCAAAAAGGCGAAGTCGGCATCGCCCGCCATCTCCCAATACCATATGGACGGCGGCGGCGCCAGCGCCTTCACGTGGAACCACGTCTCCCCCCGCCCGGGCGAGGCCGCCACCCGGAAGAACCGGTCGCCCGGCTCCCGCACCGCGGCGCGTACGACAACCTCGCCGGCGCCCGGCACGGGCCTGAATTCGAACGCTGCTTCTCCCCCGCCCTCTTCCGCTACGGTTACCGAAGCCGTCTCGCCCGCCTCGAGCGTCGAGTAGTACCGCATACGTACGTCGAAAGCGGTTCCGGGCAATACGGCCGCCGGCGTCTCGACGTCCGCGACGAATAACGAGTTAGCCGGCGGCCCGTCGGCCGGCGACGCCGTGAAGCAGGGCGGCAAACCCTCCGCCGCCGGCACCGCGTCCCAGACGCCGTCGCTCAATACCACGGCCGCGGTCAGGCGGTCCCTGCCGTAGCGCGCGGCCACCTCGCGCAGCGCCCGGGCAGCGTCGGTTCGGCCGCGGTTTCCCGTCCGCAACTCGTCGTCTCCCGGAATGACGTTGCCCCAGGGCCGCCGGCGGGCGGCGAAGTCGTACACGTCGAACCGGCCGCCGCTCTCCTCGACGGCGCGCGCCACCGCTCGAGCCGAGGCCACGGCCCCCTCCAACCTCGTCCCGCCGGCCGTGCCGAAATCCATCGACGCCGACGAATCGATTAGGATGGCGACCGGCGGCGCCGCGGATTCCGTGAATACCGTCGCCCGGCGCGGCCCGAGCACGAACAAGACGAGAGCCGATATCGCGCCCATCCGGAGCGATAAAAAAAGCGCCGCACGCGCCCAGCCGGCGGCGCGCCGCACCCGCCATACGCCGACGAAGGCCGCCGCAACGGCCAAAACCGCGCCCAGGGCCGCCAGCCACCAATACGGTAAAGGTTCAAATATTAAAGTCATAATGTACCGTGTACGTTTGCAGCGCGAGCTATTTTCTATTATAATATTATGATACATACACGCCAAACGAATTCGAACCGGAACGCCGGCGCTGTAATATGCAAAATGGAAAAATGACCCGACGAGTTAAAGCCCTCTTCCTGGTACCGCCGCTGGCGGCGGGCGACTTCGCGACGCAAACCGACGCCGTGCTGGCGCGCTGCGCCGGGATATTCACCAAGACCGACTACGTCGTGCCGCCGCTGGGGCTGGCGTACTGCGCCGCCGCGGTGGAGGCGTGGGGCGGCGCCGACGTCGACCTGGTCGACGCGGTGGCGGGGAAAAAGGGCGTCGACGATATTCTGGAATTGGTAGCCGACGAGCGGCCCGACCTGATATACGTAGCCGCGGGCACGTCGACGCTGGGACGCGACCTGGCTTTTCTGACCCGGGCGAAGGGAGTCTCGCCGACGACGAAGGCCGCGGTGATGGGGACGCACGTCAGCGCCCGGCCGGACGACGGCTTCGCCGCGCCGGGAGCGGACTTCATCGTGCGGGGCGAGCCGGAGGCGACGTGCGCCGAACTCGCGCGCGCGGTGCGGGGCGAAGTGCCGTACGGCGAAGTCGCCGGCCTGAGTTGGCGCGAGGACGGCCGCGTGATCCACAACCCGGACAGAGAACTCATCGCCGACCTCGACGCGCTGCCGCATCCGACGCGCCGCTTCCTGCGACCGTACAACTACGAGCCGCCGTTTATGCGCCACGGCCGATTCGACATCGTCATCACGTCGCGCGGATGCCCCTACGCGTGCAATTACTGCTCGACCGGCGCGTACTACGGCCGCACGATAAGGTTCCGCTCCAGCGCCGACGTGCTGGCGGAACTGCGCGAAATGGTGGAAGAGGAAGGCGTCCGCCAGGTGGGGTTCTGGGACGACACCTTTACCATCGGCAAGCGGCGGGTCCTGGAGCTGTGCGGCCTTATAGAGAACTCGGGCCTCGCGTTCTCGTGGATGTGTATGTCGCGCGTGGACACGGTGGACGAAGAGATGCTGGCCGCGCTCAAGCGGGCGGGGTGCTACCTCGTCATCTACGGCGTCGAATCGGGGTCACAGCGCGTGCTCGAGCGCATGGGCAAGAAGACGACGGTGGAGCAGGCGCGCCGGGCGTTCGAGGCCACGACGCGCGCCGGCCTGGAGGCCGCGGCCTTCTTCATGTTCGGCAACCTGGGCGAGCGCGAAGAGGATATGCGGGCGACGGTCCGGCTGGCCAAGGAGCTGGACGCCTCCTTCGCCTCCTTCAACGTCGCGACGCCGTATCCGGGTACGCTGTTCTACGAGCAGGTCAAGGAGGAGCTGGGCGGCGACTTCGACCGCTACGACGCCCGCCGCCCGGTATACGGCGACGAGGCGCTGCTCGAACGTTACATAAATAAAGCTTACCGCGAATTTTACCTGCGTCCCGGGTACGTGTGGCGGCGGCTGCGCCGCGTGCGTTCCTGGGGAGACCTCGGCCGGGCCGCCAAAGCCGGCCTGGACGTGCTGAGCCGCTACGTCCTGGGGAGAAGCTGATGGTCAACGCCAACAACGAACTCGGCGAAGAGCACTGGTGCGAGAGGCCGGCGTGCGCCCGGGCGGATTGCACGACGCCGGCGCTCAGCTTCGCCCGTCACTGCTGGAAGCATCTGCCCGACGAAGCCGCGTACCTGGAGGAAATACGGCGCCGGGCGACGTCGCTGCACGGCTTCGCGGGCCTCAACCTGGAGTCCGTAAAGTTCAAAGACATCGCCGGACCGCGTACCAACTTCGCGGGCGCCGATTTGAAGGGCGCCGACTTCGCCGGCGGCGACTTCACAAACGCCGACTTCTCGGACGCCGAGCTGGTGGGGGCGTCGTTCCGCGGCGCGACGCTGAGCCACGCGCGTTTTACGAACGCCGACCTCTCCTTCGCCAACCTGCGCGGCGCCGAGCTGTCCCACGCCGAATTCGCCTACGCGACGTTCACCCACGGCGACCTCTCGGGCGCGAAGCTCGCGCGGGCGCGCTTCGACGAGGCGGACCTCACCGGCACCACCCTCAGCAACGCCGACGTGCAGGGCGCGAGCTTCCGGCGCGTCACCTTCGTGCGGGCGGACTTCTCCGGCGCGGCGTTAGCCGGAACGCGCTTCGAAAATTGCGACTTCGCCGCCGCGGACCTGCGCCACACGGACCTCTACGGCGCCCTATTCCCGGATACGGACCTGGGCCGCGCCGTCCTGCCGGACAAGCTCAAGGCCGAGAACGACCGCCCCGGAAAACGCGGCGAAGCGGCCGAGGCTTACACGGAGCTCAAGCTCAACTTCCGCCACTTCGGCCGCTTCGGCCCGGCCGAAACCGCGCTCTACCGCGAAATGGTAGCCGGGCGTCGGGCCCGCATGGAAAACCGAAAAACGTGGCGCCCCTTCGCGCTGCTGCGCAACGCCTTGGAATATATCTTCCTGGACCTCTACGCCGGTTACGGTACGAAACCCTGGCGCGTCGTAACGGCGCTGGTCCTGGTTTGGGTCGGCTTCTCGTTTTATTATTACCTGCTGCCGTTCTTCGGCGGCATGGGTTTCGGCCTGACGAGTTACGTCGACCCCGGCGGCGGCGTAGCGCCCATCGTCGACCTGAGTTGGCACAGCTTTCAACGTTGCCTCTACTTCTCTTTCGTAACGTTGACCAAGCTGGGTTTCACGGCGTACGAGCCGTACGGGTGGGCGAAAGTGGCCGCGGGCCTGGAGGGCTCGTTCGCCATCGTCTCCTACCCGGTGTTGCTCGTCACCATCGCCCGGAAGATTTGGCGGTAGCGGCGCGGCAACGCGCCCGGGGCGCCTCGGCCGGCGCGTTCGGGGGCCCCGTTTGTGTTATAATTAATTAAAAAGGATTATAAAATGAAAGTCGCGATGGTATTTCCCCCCTGGACGCCCCAGGAGGTGTTCACCGGCAACTTCGGCATGTTCGTCGGCGGCCGGTGGCACCCGCTCGGCATCCTGTCCGTGGCCGCGGCGCTGCGCGAGGCGGGGCACGACGTCCGCGTCTTCGACGGCGGCCTGATGACCGAAGACGAGATAATGCCGCCGCTGGCGGCGTTCGGCCCGGGCATGGTGGGGATGTACCTGACGACGTTCTCGTGGGGCGCCATGAACTCGCTGGCCGAGCGCATCCATCGCGAGATGCCCGGGACCCACGTCGCCGTGGGCGGGCCGCTGGCCAGCGGGTGGAAGGACCGCGTCCTCCGCGAATCTCCCCACCCGGACAGCGTTACCGTCGGCGAGGGCGAGGTAACGTCGGACGTGTTGGCCCGGACGCTGGAGGCCGGCGGCGATCTGGCCGAGGTGGAGGGCATCGCGTACCGCGACGACGGCGTCGTGCGCGTCAACCCGCGGCGGCCCCATATCCCCGATATAAACGTCCTGCCCTTCCCGGCGCGCGACCTCATAGACCTCGAGCGCTACACGCCGCCCCTCGGGACGTACGAGCGGCTGCCGGCTCTCTATATCTACAGTTCGCGCGGCTGCAACGGCCGGTGCATCTTCTGCTGGCAGCTCAACGCCGAGGGCACGTGGCGCGCGCGCAGCGCCGAGAAAGTCCTGGCCGAAATCGACCATTGCTTTCAAACGTACAAGATAAAGGAAATCCGCTTCTTCGACGATAACCTGGTCTACGACAAGGAGCGCATGCACGCCATCCTGGACGGCATCATCGAGCGCGACTACGACCTCAGCTTCTACGGCTCGGCCCGCGCCGACGACGTCGACCCCGAGATATTTCACAAGATGAAGAAGGCCAAGTTTTGGGGGATACTTCTGGGCCTCGAGTCGGGCGTGCAAAAATGCCTCGACGCCATGGGCAAGGCCACGACCGTGGAGCAGAACCGCCGCGCGGTGGAGTGGGCGCACCAGGCCGGCCTCAAAACCGTAACGCCGTTCATCTTCGGCATCCCGGGCGAGACCTTCGAGGACGGCCTGAAGTCGATACAGTTCGCCATCGACATAGACAGCGACGTCGTCAATTTCCACTCGCTAACCCCTTTCCCCGGCGCGGAGCTCTACGAGCACGTCGAGAAATACGGCACGGTCGCGACCGAGAACGTCCTCGACTACACGTTCGAGGGGTGCGCCTTCGTGCCGTACACGATGAAGCGCGAGCAGATCCAGGAGCTCCGCGCGCTCGCCTTCCGCAAGTTCTACCGCCGGCCCCGGTACATGTGGAAGCGGCTGAAAGCCATCCGAACGTGGACCGACGTTAAAGTGCTGCTCGCGGGCGGCTTCGCGTTCCTGCTGACGATGCTCTTCCACAAAGAGTTCACGCCCCACGGCGCCCAGATGTAGGGGCGGCGCGGGCGCGGGTGCGCGCGCCGATTTAGTGTAAAATAAGCGCAACCTCGGAGGACCCCGAACGTCAAACGCGCACGACTCATCGTCGCGCTATCTCTCCTGGCGGCTACCCTCGCCGGCGCCGCCGCCCTCAAATACCAAGTAACGCTGACCCCCCAGAACGCCCGGGAGTTCCTGGGGGCTTTGGTCCTGGCGCTCTTCTTCGTCGGCGACGACGAGATAGCATGGCTTGAGGACGATGCCGGCCGCATAGGTATCGAAAACGCCGGCAAGTGCCTGATGAAGGTCGACCCGCCGGCCGGGCAGGTGTTCTTCCTCTCGCTGTTCGAGCGTAAGTTCGTCCCGGTCGATAAAGAGCGTGCGGATAAAATCCTCGCGTTGACGGCTTTTTACCGCCGGAACCCGCTCGCCAAAGGCGACGAGGTCGCGTTCGATTATCCGTTACGGGAAAAGGTTTACCGCGTCCGGTGCGCGGTGACGGGCTCCGGCCGGCTTACGCTGCCGGCCTCGTCCGAGGAGGCCTTCCCGTGCGCGAAGCTGGAGGGTTTGATTACGGGCTGGGGCGACGATAAGGAGACGACCATCTTCGCGTACGTGGGCACGGAGGGCGAGCTGGCGGGTAAGATTTTAAAGATATCGTTCAAGTTCACGGACTGGCCGCGCGTAACGCTCACGCTCAGCGGCATAGAATAAAAAAGCGGCCCGGGCGGGCCGCCTTCCCCATCCAAATTTACAGTTTATTCCTCGGCCTCGCCGACGGGCGCTTCCGGCCTCGGGGACGGGGCCTCTTCCGGCGGCGTGGGCGTGGTGACGACGATCACCGGATTGACGAGGTACTTGCGGGCCGCGGCGGTAACGTCGTCCGCCGTCACCGCCAGTACGCGCTCGTCGAAATCCTCGGGCCAATCGTACCCCAGGCCCACGAGCTCGTAGCG